>JBDLJU010000154.1:0-7631 GCA_039714215.1 Chloroflexota bacterium
CCCATCGCTTCCAGCTTGATGCGGGCGATCTCGCGATCGATATCTTCCGGCACGGAATAGACTTTATTGGTCAGGGATTCGGCGTTTTTAACCATGTACTCAGCAGACAGCGCCTGGTTGGCGAAGGACATGTCCATCACGCTGGCGGGGTGACCTTCTGCAGAAGCGAGGTTGATCAGGCGTCCCTCACCGAGCAGGTTGATCTTGCGGCCGTCTTTGATATTGTACTGCTCAACGAACTGCCGTACCTGGCGCTTGTCGGTGGACATTTTTTCCAGGCCGGGGATGTTGATCTCTACATTGAAGTGCCCGGAATTAGAAATGATTGCACCATCTTTCATCACATCAAAGTGATGTGTGTCGAGCACATGCAGGTCGCCGGTCAGCGTGCAGAAAATATCACCAACTTTGGCCGCTTCGACCATCGGCATAACCCGGAAGCCATCCATCACAGCTTCGAGAGCAACCATCGGATCAATTTCGGTGACGATCACATTGGCGCCCATCCCGCGGGCTTTCTGGGCCAGACCGCGCCCGCACCATCCGTAACCGGCGACCACGAAGGTCTTTCCGGCCAGCAGCACGTTGGTTGCCCGGATAATCCCATCAAGGGTCGATTGGCCGGTGCCATAGCGGTTGTCGAAGAAGTGCTTGGTCATCGCGTCATTGACTGCCACAACCGGGAATTCCAGCGCTCCATCCTTAGCCATCGCTTTCAGGCGGATCACGCCGGTGGTGGTCTCTTCGGTGCCGCCAATGATCGTATCAAGCAGCTCTCGGCGGCTTTTGTGCAGCGTGCTGACCAGGTCGGCGCCGTCGTCCATCGTCAGGTGCGGTTTGTGGTCCAAGGCTGCTTCGATGTGCTTGTAATAGGTGGCGTTGTCTTCGCCTTTAATCGCATACACCGGGATCTCGTAATGAGAAACCAGGGCAGCAGCGACGTCATCCTGGGTGGAGAGCGGGTTGGATGCAGTCAGCACCACGTCGGCGCCGCCTTCCTGAAGCACGTGCATCAGGTTTGCGGTTTCGGTGGTGACGTGCAGGCATGCTGAGACGCGCATCCCTTGGAGGGGTTTTTCTTTCTTGAAGCGCTCCAAAATTGTACGGGTGACAGGCATTTCACGTTCTGCCCAATCAATTCGGCGGCGGCCGCCTTCAGCTAATTTAATATCTTTTATGTCGTATTCCATGATTCACTCCAATCTAAATTTCTGTTTATTTACAAAGTGTTTAGCAGCCCATCATCATCGAATTCTTCTCGATAGCGAGCGATAAATTCTTCTTTGGTATATGCCTGTCCCTGGGGACCGTCACTTTCAAGGCAGTAGGTGGCGGTCAGCACACCGAGCTGGGCACAGGTCGCCCAATCCCATCCTCGGCTGTAACCGGTGAGGAATCCGCCGCGGAAAGCATCTCCTGCGCCGGTGGGGTCGATAATCTGCTTCGGGGAAATTGCCGGGACGCGTACTTCCTGATCTCCATCATACACCACAATCCCGTCTGCGCCCAAGGTGACCACCATAAATTTGACCTGCTCAAGGATTTCTGCCTGGGTCATTCCCGTCTTTTTGAGGGTCAGCTCGCGTTCGTATTCATTGACAAACAAGGCCAGCGTGCCATCAATCCCAGCTTTGAGCACATCGCCCTCAACCCTGGCTATCTGCTGGCTGGGATCGTAAATGTAGGGAATCCCTAGTTCTTTGCATTCTAAAATGGCTTTGTCCATTGCGGCCGGGTCGTTGGGAGACACCAACACCAGGTCTGGTGCTGGGGAGACATCCTTCAAGGAAAGGTCAGCGGCATCCGCCATTGCCCCCGGGTAAAAGCTGGCCAGCTGTGAGTTCTCTTGATCGGTTGTGGCGAAGAATGAAGCAGTGAACTTGCCATCGACCACCTTTGCCAGGGAGGTATCCACTCCTCGTTCTTCCAACCAGGCACGGTATTCACCAAAATCCTCACCGACAGTGGCGAAAATTGCAGGATTCCCGCCTAATAATGCCAGGTTGTAGGCAATATTAGGCGCCACGCCGCCCCGCCGTTTGACCAGGGTCTCGACCAGGAAAGAGAGGCTGATCGACTCCAGTTTTTCCTGGATGATATTCTCTTTGAAGCTGCCTGGGAAGGTCATCAAATAATCATAGGCAACCGAACCGGTGATCACAATTTTCATAGTGCTGTCCCTTTCACACACACAAATGACGCCCTCGGGTGGAGAGCGCCAAGTCAAATGCCGCGCAAAGTGTAACATGCAACCAAAAATGTGTCAAAGATGGCACATGGAATTCATCATTTTCTACAAAGGATTCTATTACCCTAAGACGGTAACTGGCAGGTGACTACTGACTAACAACAACTGACCACCGCCATCTGCAGGCTGTCTGCTATTTTTTCGGGTATGATTAACATTATGAACCAAACGTACTTAGATCAAATTTCAAAACACCTCGGCCTTGGTTGGATGCGCTATGAGGATAAAGTAACCTCGACCAACGATCTGGCCGCCATGTGGGCTTCAGAGGGAGCGCCGGATTTCTCGATAATTGCCGCCGACCACCAGACTCACGGCCGCGGCCGCAGCGGACGAAAGTGGTTCACCCCACCAAACGCTGCGCTGGCATTCAGCCTGCTGCTGCGCCCCGAAAGCGCACCCGATGGCGTGGGACGTTTCTCCGGACTGGGCGCGCTGGCCGTCTGCACTGCCCTGAAGCAAGACTATCAGCTCAACGCACTGATCAAATGGCCAAATGATGTGCTGCTCAACGGACGGAAAGTGTGCGGGGTCCTCCCCGAAGCAATCTGGCTGGGAAGCGATCTGCAGGCAGTGATCCTCGGAATCGGGATCAACCTGTCCCCAGAGGCCTACCCCAAAGACACCCCCCTGCTCTTTCCCGCGATTGCCGTGGAAGAAGCGCTGGGCAAACCGGTGGAAAGCCATCGTTTCTTGCTGGCGGTGCTCACCCATTTGAAAGGCTGGTACAAGCGGTTGGATTCGCCTGCCTTCATTGCCGAGTGGCAGGACAACCTGGCATTCCGCGGACAGGCGGTGGAGATCATCCAGGATGACCAACCGGTCTCAAGCGGACGCCTGGCAGGCTTAGACGATCACGGACGGCTGGTTTTAACGGACGACGAGGGCCTCACCACCGCGTTTTCTGCAAGCGAAATCCACCTGCGCCCGCTGGTTGACAGTTCTTCGGATTAAGCTGCACAAGGAATTAAACTCAGGAGCATACCATGACTGACCAGGATGAAAACAAATACGAAGATAAGCCTGTCTATCTCAACGAGCTCGATGACGGCAGCCGCCCGCCAGCCCAACCCAAAAGCGCGGCAGGCGCTGCCCAACGTAAAGCCGGGAAAAGAAAAGCTTCCCGCGGCGCTTCCCCGGGGAATTCCTTCGTTATTTCTGTGCTGCTCTTCATCTTCGTGCTTGTAGCGGGGATCGCCGCGCTGCTGCTTACAGGGAAAATCTCTTTGCCCATTTAATTCTCGTCAACAAATTAATTTAGCAGGGAGGGTTTAGAAACCTTCGTTAATTAATATATCAATTTCCTACTTCTTCTTGGTCTTTTTCTTCTTTGGTTTTTTCTTCTCAGGCTTTTCCTCTGCTGAATTCTCAGCTTCGGGATCCACCTTCTTCAAATCCGAGGGGCGGATAATCGCGATCGCCGCCACGCTGTCCTCATCGCCGAGGTCGAAGATGATTACCCCGCGGGTGGCCCGGCTGGCCTGCTTGATGCTCTCCACTTTGGTACGCAGCACCTGCCCACCGACCGAGATCAGGGTGAGGTCATCTTCTACAGAGACTACCCTGGCAGCGGCAATCGAACCGACCACCCCGATCGCGTTGGTGTCGATCGTCTTGATCCCCAATGTGCCGCGCCCTTTCGGCGAGTACTGGCTCAGCGGGGTGCGCTTGCCAAAGCCTTTGGTGGTCACAATCAGCAGGTCGCTCTCAGGCTCTACCACTTCCATGCTGGTGACCTTGTCTTCACCGCGCATGCGGATGCCGATCACGCCGGCAGCCTGGCGTCCCATTGAGCGCACCTGTTCTTCCTTGAAGCGCAGCGCCTGGCCCAGCTCGGAAATGATGATCACATCATTTTCACCGGTAGTCAGCCGCACCCAGCCGAGCATATCGTCATCGTCCAGGTTAATCGCAATCAAACCGGAGGGCCTCACCGAGGCGAACTCGGAGAGCATCACCCGTTTGGCGCGCCCTTTACCGGTGACCATCATGCAGTATTCCGCAGCGGCGAAATCACGCACCCGGACTGCCGCAGTGATTGTCTCCTCGGCACCGAGAGCGAGCATATTCTGCACCAGCTGCCCCTTACCTGTCCGGCTGCCCTCGGGTATACGGTAAACCTTCTCAGAGTACACCTTACCCCGGTCGGTGAAGAACAGCACGGTTTCCTTGGTGCGGGCGGGCAGCAGCAGGAGCATCTCGTCTTCACCTTTGGTGACATGCCCGATCACGCCCTTCCCGCCGCGGTGTTGGGCGCGGTAGGTGTTGGCGGAAAGCCGCTTGATATAACCTTTCTGCGTGATCGAAATCAATACCGCTTCGTCTTTCACCAGGTCTTCTTCGTTAAAGTCCTTGGTGCCTTCCATATCAAACATCGTGCGGCGCTCGTCGCCGTAGGCTTCCGCAGCATCCTCAAGGTCTTCTTTGATCACGCTGAGGATCTTTTTAGGATTTGCGAGCAGGTCTTCGAGATACTCAATTGTCTCTTTTACCTGTTTGTATTCGTCTTCAATCTTCATCCGCTCCAGGGCTGCCAAACGGCGCAGCTGCATATCAAGGATTGCCTGTGCCTGGATCTCCGAGAGCTTGAAGCGGGAGATCAAATTGGTGCGGGCGGTATCAACATCCTCTGATTCACGGATCGTCTTGATGACTTCATCCAGGTTGGCCAGAGCGATCATATAGCCTTCCAGGATGTGCGCCCGGGCTTTTGCTTTTCTGAGATCAAACTCCGTTCTGCGGGTAATCACTTCCATACGGTGTTCGATGAAAACTTCGAGGGCGCGCTTGAGTGTCAGCGTGCGCGGTTCGCCGTTGACCAGCGCCAAGATTTGAGCGCTAAAGGTGGTCATCAGCGGGGTAAATTTAAATAAACGGTTAAGCACAGTACGCGGTGAAGCGCCGCGGCGCAGCTCAAGGATGATGCTCAACCCGTTGCGGTCGGATTCATCGCGCAGGTCAGAAACACCTTCCAGGCGGCCGCTGCGGGCCAGGTCGGCGATGCGCTCGATCAGGTTGGTCAGGTTGGTCATGTAGGGCACTTCCGTAATTACAATCCGGAAGCGATTATTGCGTGTTTCAACAATCTCTGCTTTACCGCGCACCGTCATCCGTCCCCGCCCTGAGCGGTAGACATCCCGGATGCCGTCCATCCCGACCACATAGCCGCCGGTGGGAAAATCTGGACCCTTGACAAACTCCAGCAGCTCATCGACAGTAATATCTTCCATCCGGTCGTAGTTATCAATCATGTGCACCACGGCCCCAACCAGTTCACGAAGGTTGTGCGGTGGAATATTGGATGCCATCCCCACGGCGATCCCCGAAGAGCCATTCAGCAGCAAATTCGGCAGCCGGCTGGGGAGCACATGCGGCTCCTGCAGCGAGGCATCGAAATTATCAACAAAATCAACAGTTTCTTTCTCAATATCAACCAGAACTTCCCCGGCAAGCTTGTCCATGCGGGCTTCGGTATAACGCATTGCCGCAGGCGGGTCACCGCCGATTGAACCAAAGTTCCCCTGGCCGTCAACCAGCGGGTAGCGCATTGAAAAATCCTGTGCCATACGAGCCATAGCGTCATACACCGCGGAATCGCTGTGCGGGTGGTATTTACCTAAAACTTCACCTACGATCCTGGCTGATTTTTTGTGTGAGGAATTCGCCCTGATCCCCATATCATGCATGGCGTATAAAATTCTGCGGTGTACCGGTTTCAGCCCATCGCGGGCATCAGGCAGCGCTCGGGAGACAATCACGCTCATGGCGTAATCGAGGTAAGCGGAGCGCATTTCGTCGGTAATATTTCGGTTCTTTACTTGTGAATCTTCCATGCAGTTTACCTTCCATCAACCAGTTAATTCTCTATTCAAAAAAATGAGTGCGGGAGCTGTGCCCACACTCCTATATTATACCGCGCCTTACAAAAAAATGCCTCCCTTCATTATTATGCCGAAACAAATTTTATTGCCAGATTTGTGAATATCCCTGAATCATCCCATAACGGTAATGGAACCATGTTGCAATACCTAAATAGGTAACGGTATACTATATTATACGTGAAGAAATCTACAAAAATGGCTTCCTATTATTAAAGGTTGGATGATGCCCGAACAGATTTCATGCCCGAGATGTAATCACCAAATCGACTCTTCAGCAGAGAACTGCACGAACTGTGGGCTCAGCTTAGCAATTGCTGCTGTGCTGGCTGAGAATGAGATGGTTAAACAGTTTACCGAGCCTGCAGAAATATCCCTTTCCCCCGAAATCCTCGTTCCCCGCCTCGGCGACTACATGGTTGAACGGGGCACTCTCGCAAAAGAACAGCTCTCAGCTGCCCTGAAGATCCAAAAAGCGGATTCAGCCGCAGGTAAATACCGCCTGCTAGGCCAAATCTTGATCACCGAGGGGTTTACGACCCAGAGCGACCTGGATACCGCAATTACCGAACAAATTGTCCAGCTGCAAGATGCCCTGAAAAAGAGCAATACACAGCTAGAAGAGCGAGTGCAGGAGCGCACGGTCGATCTACAGAAAGCGCTCAATAAAATCACAGAATTGAACCGCCTGAAAACCAATTTTGTCTCCAATGTCTCTCACGAGCTGCGCACACCGCTTGCCCATATGGTCGGTTACCTTGAGCTGCTTCGAGATGGCAGCCTCGGCAAGACCAACGAAGAGCAAAACCATGCCCTCGGTGTCCTGGTGAAATCCTACAACCGGCTGCACGGGTTAATCGACGAACTGATTGAATTCTCGCTGGTCTCCGAAGGGGACATGTCCCTGGTACAAGAACCGGTCTCGGTCACCACGATCTTACAGGCAACCGAATCCCACGCCCAGAAATTAGCCAATGAAAAACAGATCCAGCTGCTGATCAAACACCCCGCTGAGGAGATTTTCGTACTCGCTGACAAAAGCAAGATTTCCTGGGTGATCGGTGAACTGATCATAAACGGCATCAAATTCAACAACCCAGGTGGAAAAGTGCTCTTTGAGATCAATCAATCCAATGGGGTGATCAACTTCAAGATTTCCGATAATGGGATCGGCTTTAAAGCGGACCAATTGGAGGAAATCTTTGAGCCATTCCACCAGCTGGATGGCTCCTCAACCCGGCGCTATGGGGGTACCGGCATTGGGCTCGCTCTCAGCAAACAAATTATCGAGGCTCATGGAAGCACCCTTAAAGCCCGGTCGGTCGTTGACAAGGGTTCAAGCTTCGAATTTTCATTAATCTCAGGATAACCTGCATGCCGGAAACAAAAAGCCAAACGTCATCATTAAAGCCAAGAGAGCTGGAGGCTGTCTATGCGATCAGCCAGGTTGTGGCTGATGCGAGCAATGTGGATATGGCGCTGGATGAAATCACGCATCTGTTCCG
>JBDLJU010000155.1:0-7420 GCA_039714215.1 Chloroflexota bacterium
CCAACAGACTCGTGATGGTGGCAGGGATCAAAGTCAACCTCACCTTTTTCCACCATTGCTATTGCAGACTTTTCATCTTTTGCAAGTCCTTCAAATAATATCCCACCAATTACCGCGCCTCGCATTGGGCCAGACATGCGCTCCCATTCAATCGGTGGCCCGGCATGCAGGATCAAATTATCCTTCATGCCAGGAATAACATCTTTTGCGATGGCGACCCCGGTTAAAATCGGTCGCGAGGTCATCATTCGCTCTACTGCAGTTTGATTTGCTTTTTCAAAATCCATACTCACCTCTCACTTTTTCATCTTCGCAAGAATATCCATCATTTTTTCATTTCCACCAGCTGGGGGACGCCAATCGACATGCACTGCTTCAGCCCCCTGCCCTTTGAGGCTGTCATAGAATGATTCAAGCCCAATATTGATTGCTGAGATACGATTACCCAATGAAACTATCGGAAACTTTATTCCTTCTGCTGCCCGATACCTCCAGGAGATAAATTCAACAGCTTTGGAAACATTTCTGAAAACCTTTACCTCGGCCTTCTCAAAAGCCGCAATCTGCTCATCAATCTTCTGCGGGTCCTGGTCAGTACCAAGCACGACCGCAACGAATTCAACATCTGGTCTCTGGGTAAGAGCCTGTTTAATTGCAGGAGTCAATTCAGATGCAGGGTCAGAATGGGCGCCTTCACCCAGGACCACATCAAGCAAAATCATCCCTGTTTCTGGGTCTTCAATTTCTTGGTTCATCCTGCGGATGCGTAAGTCGTTGTCGATCATCGGGTGCAGCCTTCCTACAGTAAATACATCTTCGCCGAGATCGACAATCGAGTGCGCCTCGCTGTTCAATGGGTCTTTCAATGCTTGATCGGCATGCAAAGGCACGTTGGTATACAGTGGAGAAATCACATTCTGCAAGCCAAGCACGGCCTCAAGAGCAAGGGTGCCTCCAGAGAAGAGTCCCCTTAGGAAACCAGGATTTTGATTGACTGCTTCACCTTTGTATTCATTTTCAGATTCAGCCAATTCGACCGCTAATTGTGCAGACTCCATCAGGCTATTTGTAAAATGCAAATTGCCTAACCTGGACGCAGGAGGAGGGTAGCCAATAAAATTGACCACCACAGGTTTTTTTATTTGTTTTGCTCGGGAAAGCAATTCAGTGACTACATTGGCGGAAGGCGGCTTGCTTACAATTACAATCACCTTGGTGGCTTCATCCTCGGCCAGGAAATCAAGACCCTGCATTGCTGTTATCGCACCAACCCCAGCTTTGAGATCACGTCCACCAGTGCCGATTGCTTGAGAAACGCCGCCTCCTAGATTGTGGATGTAGCTGGTAATTGCCTGCAGTCCCGTTCCTGATGCCCCTACCAGCCCAACAGGTCCTTTCTGCACCCGGTTGGCAAAGCCTAAACCAATTCCATTGACTATCGCCGTGCCGCAGTCGGGCCCCATGACCAGCAACCCTTTTTCAGCTGCGGATGTTTTTAAGCGAACTTCATCTTCAAGGCTGACATTATCAGAATACAGAAAAACATGCAGGCCAAGATCCAAGGATTGCTCTGCAACTCCAGCGGCATATCTCCCGGGAACAGAGATTAATGCCCAGGATGCGTCGGGAAGCTGCTTGACGGCGATCTCAAGGCTGCGCGGGCGAAATTCTTGCGAGATCGCGGTGCGTTTTTCTTTCAATAAGCGGTCAACCTGCTCTAAAGCATCCAGCGCTGCTTTTTCATCAGCTGCTCGCACAACGATCAACAAATCATCAGCTTTAGCCTTTTTGCCTTCCTCAGAAAGCAGCTCAAATTCTTCAAGCAGTGCTTTATTCGCCGCAGTGCCCATCACCACGCCGGCGTCATCTACATCATCCAGTGCAGCTAATTTCCTCTGCAGCTGCATCAGCACCACTGAGTCAAAGTAAGCACCTGCTCGGATTTCACTCTTAATAATCATCGCAATCCTTTATCTGATCGCTGCTTGGACCAGCGCTCCATAATTAATTAATTCTTCGTCCTGATACCACTGGCCAGCAAGCTGAAGGCCTAAAGGCATACCCTGATGGTTGAGCCCCGCGGGGATGCTCAATGTCGGCAGACCTGAATGTGTCCAGGGCAAATTCATCACCGGGTCACCGGTACTTTCCAGACCTTCTGGGGCAGCGCCAGGTGCTGAAGGAGAAATCCATAGGTCAATTCCCTGCTGATCCATAACTTCCTGCAATTCTGAACGCAGTTTTTCACGCCCAGAACGTGCTTCCACTAACTGATCTACATTTATTTTTTGACCGGAGACAATCAGTTCTCGTGTTTTTGAATGGTAGCTGCCTGAATGATCCAAAAACCATTTCTGGTGATTTTGCGCTGCCTCGGCCGCGGTGATCAAACTGTGCCGCTCGATGATCTCATCAATATCCGTCATCATCGTCAGCCGCTTGACTTCAAAGCCGCGCTCCTGTAAACGCAAGACCTTTTTGCTAAAATGAGCGAGCATTTCAGCACTCGCTTTTTCTAAATATTTACCATCAGGTACGCCGAGGACAGGGGTTTTTTGTTCATGATCTTCATAGCGGTACTCAGGAAGCATGTTCTCTACAAACTTCTTTACAGTTGCCAGGTCAGGCGCAAATATTCCAACATGATCAAGCGAATGAGATAGCGGAATCACACCTGCCTTAGATAGTCGATCAAAGCTGGGTTTATAACCAACCACGCCGCAGAAAGATGCCGGTCTTGAGATTGACCCAATCGTTTGTGTGCCAAAGGCAAGTGAAACAAGTCCGGCAGCAACCCCAGCGGCAGACCCACTGCTCGAACCTCCAGGGGTATGGGCAGGGTTGTGCGGATTTCTTGTCGGCCCCGGAGCGAAGTATGCAAACTCGGTTGTGACTGTTTTCCCGAGAACCAGCGCTCCCAGACTTATTATTTTTGTGACCACGTCTGCCTCGGCCCCTTGAATCACCTCAGGGGGAAGCTGACTGCCAGCGTATGTAGTGAATCCACCGGCATGAAAGATATCTTTTACTCCGATGATCAGACCAAACAAGGGTGGGTAATCTTTTGGTTCGGGGTATTTGGCTAGCAGAAGCTTTGCGTCTTCCCGCAGGCGCTGGAAGCGGTTTTCCTCAGGTACAAAAGCCTGCACATTTGGTTCAACGAGACTAAAATGAGCTTCGAGCTGATCGATATAATTGAGTAATTCCAAATCCTGATTGCGTAATCCTTCCAGGATGGCGATTGGGCTGGTACCTTTTTGGGCAAACATCTGGTTAGCTCAGATTCTCAGCGGCAATTTTTACGGCATCTACAATATGTTGGTAGCCCGTGCATCGGCAAATATTTCCAGAAATCGCCTCCCGAATTTGCTGTTCGTCAGGGTTCGGATTCTCTTTGAGGAATGGAACCAGGGTCATCAAAAAACCCGGGGTGCAGAATCCACACTGCAAGCCGTGGGCTTCTTTGAATGCTTCCTGCAGTGGATGGAGCACTTCAGGGTCATCCGACAGGCTTTCAACAGTCTCAATTACATGCCCATCCACCTGAACCGCGAACATCAAGCATGACCGCACCGAACTGCCATCCAGCAGGATCGTGCAGGAACCGCACACGCCTTGCTCACAACCAACATGGGTGCCGGTCAATCGGAGTTCGTTGCGAAGGTAATCGACCAACAATGTCCTTGGTTCGACTTCACCTTTATGAGTTTTTCCATTTACGGTAAATTGAATAGGAATTAATTTAGTCATTTGAACCTCAATTATTTAACCGAATTTGATGCACGTTGATGCGCTTCTCGTAAAGCCCGCCTGGTAACCACCTTTGAAAGATGTCGTTGGTATTCAGGGGATGCATGCACGCTGCCGAAGGGATCAATCTCTTCTTCACCGGCAATTTCTGCTGCCGCATTGATGCTTTCTTCATTGATCTCTTCACCTACCAATGCACCTGCTGCATTGACCGCATCCATCGCTTTATCTCCAACATTTAGATAAACCAACCTGGCGTATTCGCATTTTCCTGCTGCATCAAGGCTGAGCAATGCGGCCACCCCGGCCATAGCATAATCCCCCATTCGCCGGCTGACTTCCATGAAGCTCCAACCTGTTGTTTTTGGAAAATTTGGAAAAGCGATTTCAGCCAAAATTTCATCAGGCTGCAAATCTACTGTGAACATCGTAATTAAAAAGTCCTGTGCCTCTACCCAACGTTCCCCCGATAAGCTAACTGCCTTGAATTTTGCATTTAGCGCTAAAGCAATCGCTGGCAGTTCAGAAGCCGGGTCCGCATGGGCCAGGCTGCCGCCAAAGGTGCCACGGTTGCGGATTTGCGGATGAGCGACATAGGGAATAGTTTCAGCAATCAAGGGCTGGAGGTCGGAAACCAATTCACTTCGCTCAACCACGTTTTGAGTGGTCATTGCCCCAATCCTAAGATCGCCATCTTTCCCTTCGATAAATCGCAGTTCATCAACAGCGTTTAAATCAACCAGAATGCTGGGCTGCGTGACTCTGAAGTTCATTGTTGGAATCAAGCTCTGTCCGCCTGCTAGTGGTTTGGCATCCTCCCCATGTTGAGCCTTAAGCTCAAGTACGCCTTTGAGAGTACTGGGTGCATAATAGTCAAAAGCAGTTGGTTTCATAAACAATTCCTTTAGTTTAGTGAGAATTAAAAAATGGAACCAGAATTAATTTCGAGGTTTAAAAAATAAAGCATAGGGATTTTCGAAACATCAACTGATTACATTGTATAATGATGAAGGAAAGATTACAAGCTTGTTTTCTAGACAACTGCTTTGATTCCACAATTGAGGAGACTTTTTAGTGCCCGAAAAAACCAAACCAAATCAAGAACACGTTGACCGTGCAGATTATCACCGTAATTTAATTTCTGCCTTGAAAGAAAAACGGCAAACCAGCCGCCTGGGAGGCGGGGAAAGAAAAATTAATGCACAGCATGCTAAAGGCAAACTTACCGCCCGAGAACGAATTCTGCTCCTAGTCGACCCAGGTACATTTCAAGAGATCGACTCTTACTGGACCCATCGCCATTCGGAGTTTGGACTCGACAAAAAGAAATTCCCCGGGGACAGTGTAGTAATCGGTTTTGGGAAAATTGATGGCCGGATGGTATGTATCTACTCACAAGATTTTACCGTATTGGGCGGTTCATTCTCCGAGGTGCAGGGTCAGAAGGTTTCCAAAGCACTCGATTTAGCGCTCGATGCCGGCGTTCCGGTGATTGGCTTGATGGATTCGGTGGGGGCCCGCATTCAGGAAGGTGTCTACAGCCTCGCTGCTTTCTCCGAATTGTTTTACCGCAACACCCAGGCATCGGGAGTAATCCCGCAAATCAGCGTGATGCTTGGGCCGTGCGCAGGCGGCTCGGTTTATTCTCCCGGACTGACCGACTTTGTGGTGATGACCAAGGATACCAGCCACATGTTTATTACCGGCCCAAAGGTCATTGAAACAGTCACAGGAGAGCAGGTCACACAGGAAAATTTAGGCGGGGCAATGGTGCATAACACGATCAGTGGTGTTGCCCACTTCGCTGCTGAAGACGAAAAGCAAGCCTTAGAACTCACCCGCCAGTTGGTCAGCTATCTCCCAACCAACAACCTTGAACCGGCTCCTGCGATCAATCCTGCCGATGATCCACAAAGGATGGACAGGGAACTAGACACCCTGATCCCTGCTGACCCGGCTGAACCTTATGATATGCATGATGTCATCAAGCGTGTTTTCGACCGGGATTCATTCCTCCCTGTACACCACCATTTTGCCCAAAACGCGATTGTCGGATTTGCCCGGCTGCACGGCCAGGTGGTCAGCGTGATCGCCAACCAGCCTCTCCACTTAGCCGGGGTGCTGGATATCAATTCTTCTGATAAGATCGCACGTTTCATTCGCTTCAGCGACGCCTTCAATATCCCCATAATTTCATTGATTGATACCCCAGGATTCCTACCCGGCACAAAAGAAGAATACGGCGGGATTATCCGCCATGGGGCAAAGATTGTCTATGCATATTCTGAAGCTACTGTGCCGAAAATTGCAGTAATAACCCGTAAAGCTTACGGTGGTGCTTATATTGTGATGAGCAGCAAATACATCCGCACAGATCTGGTCTACGGCTGGCCGACCGCAGAAATCGCGGTGATGGGCGCTGATGGCGCTGTCAACATCCTGTATTCGAAACAGCTCAAGAATTCGGACGACCCTGATCAAGAGCGACAGGATTTGGTTGACCAATTCCAGGAAAAATTCTCAAATCCATACACGGCAGCAGCCAGCGGCCATCTCAACGATTTGATCCTTCCCTCAGAAACCCGGCCAAAACTAATTGCCGCACTGGAATTGCTAAAAGATAAGAGGGGAAAATCTCAACAAAAGAAGCACGGGAATATTCCGCTGTAAGCGAGGACTTTACTATGAGCAATTACAACTTAGGGCTCACGATCAGCATGTTTGGTATTGGAATCACATTCCTCGCGCTCACCGCGATAATCCTCTTAATCAAATTCCTCTTATGGATCTTCCCAGCCAAACCTGAGAAGCAACCAACCCAAGGGATCACATCCGACCTGGACCTGAATATTGCTCATGTGGCTGCTTTTGCTGCCGCCTGGTGGAGCCGTCAGGAACCTGCGAATTCTTCGCTCGGAGATAATTTGGAAAAAGCTCATGGAAATTGGTGGGCTAACTCAAGCAATCAGGATAAATACAATGCAAAATAAATCCAAAAGAATAACCGTTACCTTCGATGGCAAACCATATCAAGTTGAGATTTCTGAACTTTCTCCCGATAAACTTGAGGTGATTGTCGACGGCATTCATCATCTGGTCAACGTGGATACCGCCGACGCAGAGCTACAACCCCAAACAGATGACCGCCCCTTAACCACCTCGGTACAAACCGCCTCATCCAGCGAGACTGTCTCACCAGCAACTGCCTCAGCGAACCAGCCCAACTTGGTTTCCGCGCCGATGCCGGGAGACATTATTGAGATTGCCGTAAAACCAGGCGATCAAATTGGCATTGGTGATAAATTATTGGTGCTGGAAGCAATGAAAATGAAAAATGTGATCCGCTCGCCACAGGCAGGTAAAGTCACTGCAGTTGAAGTTTCAGCTGCTCAGTCTGTAAAATATGGCGATCCCCTGATCAGGTTTGGATAATCACTATGGATATTAATTCACTTCTCGAACTGTTCCAGGCCCCTGCAGCGCTAACCTGGAAAGACCTGGTGATGATGGCGGTTGGCCTGATTTTAATCTATTTGGCGATAGCCAAAGACTACGAGCCAGTTCTGCTGCTCCCCATCGGATTTTCAGCCATTCTAACCAATCTGCCCATGACGGGAATCGCCGATTCAGCCAATCACGGTTTTCTGGCAATCCTCTTTGATTCTGGGAT
>JBDLJU010000156.1:0-7376 GCA_039714215.1 Chloroflexota bacterium
CCTGTAGATCTTCCCCGCTTGTTTGAGCGTTTCTTCCGGGCTGCCGATCGAAAAACCCGGGAACAGAGGGGCAGTGGTTTAGGGCTCGCGATTGTCAAATCTATTGCTGAACGGCATGGCGGTAGTATCCAGGTAGAGAGTCAATTGGGGCGCGGGAGCACTTTTACCCTCAGAATCCCCCTCAGACAGTCATAAATTTGTATATTATGAGCAAAAAGATCCAAAATTGCTCTTGACATGAATAGGATAACTTCGTTATAATTTTAAGTCTGGAAAAAGTTAAAGTCCTAAAATATAGAAAGCGAGCGTTTGAGAAAATTGGTCTCATACGCTTGTTTTCTTTTGTGTGCTTTATAGCACACATGTTCCATAATAATTTAGACTTGTTTTTCCGTAAATTATTAGCTGGCCCAGGATATTCATGAGCATCACGAACTCAACCTGTTACAGGTTTTTGCTTGAAAAAGAATGTCCCCTGGCTTTAGGAATACAATTATTCAGGAGGCACATTTAATGGAAGCAAAGGGATTGCGATCATTGCGGGTAAGTCTCGCATCGCCAGATACAATTAAAAGTTGGTCTTATGGCGAAGTGCTGAAACCGGAAACGATTAACTATCGGCGGCTGAGGCCTGAAAAAGATGGCTTGTTCTGTGAGGCTATTTTTGGTCCACAGCGCGATTGGCAGTGCTATTGTGGGAAGTATAAGAACATCCGGTACAAAGGGATTGTCTGTGATAAATGCGGCGTTGAAGTTACTCGTTCCTCTGTTCGCCGCGAACGGATGGGACATATTGAATTGGCCGCCCCGGTTGCGCATGTATGGTATACCCGGCGGGTTCCCTCTTATTTGGGACAGTTGTTAGATATTTCCCGCCGTAATCTGGATCGCGTTCTTTATTTTGCTCAATATGTGGTTACCTATGTCGATGAGGAAGCGCGGGAAAAAGCCCTGGCTCGCCTAGATGAAGAGATCCAAGAAACCGAAGCTGGGTTGGTCGGAGAACTTGATAATCAAATTACCGAAATCGAATCCAGACGAGATGATCGCGTCGCTGAGCTTGAAAACCAGGCTAAAGAAGTAGAAAAACGCTATAACGAAGAACTTGCCGCCAAACTTGATCCGATTATTAAAGAGGGCCAGCGTTTAGAAACTCAACTGCAAGACAAACTTGGCAGTGCCCCTCGAAAAGCGATCACCTTTTCAGCAACTGAGACCACGATTGTCAAGGCTGGAGAAGAAATCAGCAACAAGCATTTTTCTCAAGTCCAGGATGTGGTCAAAAGCTATTTGGAAGAGCTTGAATCTGAGGCGACTGGCAGCAAACAGCGCGAGATGGAACACATCACGCTGAATATTGCCAGCACCAGAGCTGAAATTGATTTGGAAATCACCGAACTTCGAGCAAAGGTGGATGAAGATTCTGAAGTTTCCCGCAGAGAGAAAATTCAACTGCGCGATGAGCTGGTTGATTTGACCCCATTATCCTTTATGGGGGAGCACCGCTACCGCGAATTACGTTCGCGTTGGGGGCAGGTTTTCCGTGCCGATATGGGCGCCGAAGCCTTTCATGACATCCTCAAACGGCTGGACCTCAATAATTTAGCAGAATCTTTATGGAAAGAAGCGCGCACCTCCAAGAGTAAGCAGCGTCGCCGAAAAGCAACAAAACGCCTCAAGGTTGTAGAGGCTTTCCTGCGTTCGGAAAACCGACCTGAGTGGATGATTTTAACAATCCTGCCGGTGATCCCACCAGATTTGCGCCCGATGGTGCAGCTGGATGGCGGACGCTTTGCTACCTCCGATATGAACGACCTCTACCGCAGGGTGATCAACCGCAACAATCGTTTGAAACGTCTGCTTGAGCTTGGCGCTCCAGATGTGATCGTACGCAACGAAAAGCGGATGCTCCAGGAAGCGGTAGATTCATTAATTGATAACTCACAGCGCGGCAAAGCATTGTCTCGCCGCGGCCGTCGAGAACTTAAGTCTCTCAGCGATCTGCTGAAAGGCAAGAAGGGCCGCTTCCGCCGCAACCTGCTTGGTAAACGTGTGGATTATTCTGGACGTTCGGTGATTGTGGTTGGCCCTAAACTTAAACTTTACCAGTGCGGTCTCCCAAAGGCGATGGCGCTTGAGCTTTACCGCCCATTTGTGATTTCCCGCTTGGTGCACCACAACTATGCAGCCAATGTAAAGGGCGCTCGCCGTTTCATAGAACGCAACCGCCCAGAGGTCTGGGAAGTCCTCGAAGAAGTGATTAAAGACCGCCCGGTTTTGTTAAACCGTGCGCCTACTTTGCATCGTTTGGGTATCCAGGCCTTCGAACCGGTATTGATTGAAGGCAGCGCGATCCAGCTGCATCCGCTGGTAACCACCGCGTTCAATGCTGACTTCGATGGTGACCAGATGGCGGTTCACGTCCCGCTTTCTCTCAAGGCAGTTGAAGAAGCCCGTACGCTGATGCTCTCATCAAGAAACTTGCTCAAACCAGCTGACGGCGAACCGATTATTGGTCCATCAAAGGATATGGTCTTGGGTGTCTACTACCTGACGATGGACAGCCCCTATGAGCACCTTGGACATGGCCGAGTATTCTCGGATATGGATGAGGTCAGTATGGCCTATCAGCTTGGACAGGTGGACATCCATGCCAAGATCAAGGTAAAGGTAACGACCTGGTATGATGATGAAGAGAACCGGTTGGAAGAGGCAGTATCCCGCCTGATCGATACTTCCGTCGGGCGCGTGCTCTTCAACCGGGTGCTGACTGATCAGGTCCTTTTCATCAACCGCACGCTTGACAAAGGCGGCGTAAAAGACCTTATCGCAGAAATTTTAGAGTTGACCGATGAGCAGGTGACCACGGAAGCGGCTGACCTGATCAAAGATATCGGTTTTGCCTATGCAACCCGCTCTGGCTCCACGATCGCAGTCTCAGATATCACCATTCCTGAGAGTAAAAAGCAGATTGTGGGTGATGCGCTCGAAGAAGAAGAGAATGTCGAGCGGGATTACCATCGCGGTTTGCTGACTGAGCAAGAACAAAACGAACGGGTCATCGATATCTGGCAGAAGGCCACTGATGATGTTGCCCAGGAAGTTAAGGCAACCATGGATCCCTTGAGCAACCTGGCGATCCAGGCAAATTCGGGCGCTGGTAAGGGCGGGTTCAGCACGATTTCACAGTTGGCAGGCATGCGTGGGATGATGGCGGATCCTTCTGGAAGGATCATTCCTCTCCCGATCCGCTCAAACTTCCGTGAAGGTCTAACCACGCTGGAATATTTCATCTCCACCCACGGCTCGCGAAAGGGTCTGGCAGATACCGCCCTGCGTACTGCCGATGCCGGTTATCTTACCCGCCGCCTGGTTGATGTCGCACAAGATATCATCACCATTGAGCATGATTGCGGCACTGAAGATGGTGGGTTAATTCGCGCAAGTGACAATGTTGCAGACCAGTCGATGAGCACCCGCCTCCACGGACGGGTACTCGCACAACGTGTGGTGCATCCAGAAACTGGTGAGGTCCTGGCTGAGCGAAATGATCTGATTGATAAAGATCAATCCCGCCAGATCGCAGATTCAGGCGTCGAAGAAGTCCTCGTCCGATCTCCGCAGACTTGCGAGAGCAAGCGAGGAATCTGTGTGCTGTGCTATGGGATGGATCTCGGCCGCGGCCGCCTGGTTGAACCTGGGGCTGCTGTTGGGATTGTGGCTGCCCAATCGATTGGTGAGCCGGGTACACAGCTGACTCTGCGTACCTTCCACACTGGCGGGGTGGCTGCCGGGTCAGACATCACCACGGGGCTCCCCCGTGTTGAAGAGCTGTTTGAAGCCCGCAAAGCGCCTAAAGGTGAGGCAGTGGTCTCCGAAATTTCTGGAAAGGCCGAAATTGCCCAATCTGATCGATACTCCGATCTGCGTGCCGTCAAGGTGATGCACAGCGAAATGGCCGATGAAGAGTTTGAAATCGGTAAGGGTTGGAAGGTCGCCGTCAAAGATGGCGATGGGGTCAAAGAAGGTGATGCCCTGGCGACATTTGAAGATGGCGAATTGGTCGCTTCTCGAGATGGCCGTGTGCGTCTCGAAGGCAAGAAAAAACTGGTGCTCTCCTATGAAATTCGGGAAGAAGTCGAGTACGAAATCCCAACCAATACACGCTTGATCATCAAGAATGGTGATCATGTTGAACCCGGACAGGCACTGACTGAAGGTTCGCTTAACCCGCACTCGATCCTCCGGATCCAGGGTAGGGAAGCCTGCCAGATGTACTTGCTGACCGAGGTCCAGAAGGTGTATCGTTCTCAGGGACAGAATATCCATGACAAGCACTTCGAAGTTATCATTCGAAAGATGATGTCAAAGATCATCATCACTGAACCCGGAGATTCTGAATACCTTCCAGGTGATTACGTCGACCGCCTTGAGATCAAGAAAGTCAATGAGCGCTACCTGAGTGAAAATAAGCAGCCAGCTCGTTACAATGAGGACCTTCTTGGCATCACCAAGGCTTCACTGAATACCGAGTCGTTCCTTTCAGCCGCTTCCTTCCAGCACACCATCAAGGTATTGGCTAATGCGGCGATCAGCGGAACGGAAGATCCTCTGCACGGCCTCAAGGAAAACGTGATCTTGGGTAAGCTGGTCCCCGCAGGGACTGGTTATCAGGTCCATCTCGATGAGTTGGCCGCGGTTGAGGCTCGGGAGGCTTTGAAGGAAGCTGAGGCGGAAGCTGCAGAAGCAGTTGCTGAGTTAGAAGCAGGAACCGAGAATCAGGTTGTTGCAGAACCAGCAGGCGATTAAGCAGCGACCTGGAATAAAAAGAAAAACTCTCAGACCTGCCGAATATTCGGCAGGTCTTTTCTTTTGAACTCGTATTGGGGACCTCGCTTTTGAGCTGGATATTGCTTCCAATTGCCCTCAGTTGTCTGCCGTTTTGATTGCCGCATTTATAGTATAGTAAAGCAAAGATGATTGATGTGAGATTGTTTTATCAAGGTATATACTTGAAGTTTTCGATAAATCCAATTAATGATAAAATAGAACAAGCGATCTAGAAATTTTGAGGAGAATGAGCTTCGTATGGAAATAGGCTTGGTTAAAAAGATCAATATTGATGTGGAAATGCAGCAGGCCTACCTGGATTACGCCATGAGCGTAATTGTCTCACGTGCCTTGCCAGACGCACGTGATGGGTTGAAACCTGTGCATCGAAGAATTTTATACGCAATGTACGAACTGGGTTTGCGGCCCAATACATCTTACAAAAAATCTGCCAGGGTAGTGGGTGAAGTATTAGGAAAGTATCACCCGCACAGTGATACCGCGGTGTATGACGCCATGGCTCGCATGGCGCAGGATTTCTCACTGCGGTACCCTTTGGTTGACGGGCAGGGTAACTTTGGCAGCGTGGATGGCGATCCGCCGGCTGCAATGCGTTACACAGAAGCACGTATGGCATCCCCTTCAATGGATATCATGGCTGATATCCAAATGAACACGGTGGATTTTACGCCCAATTTTGATGACACGTTGAACGAGCCGTCTGTGCTGCCCTCTGCGCTGCCAAATTTATTGGTCAACGGCGCAACCGGGATTGCAGTTGGGATGTCGACCAGCATCCCCCCCCACAATCTGGGAGAAGTGATCGATGCGATCAACTTCATGCTTGAAAATTGGAGCAAGGTCGACGACATCAATGTTCAAGATTTGATGAAATTTATCAAGGGTCCTGATTTCCCAACCGGCGGCGTGATCCTCGGTGGTTTGAAAGAAGAAGGCCTTTCCAGTGCTTACGGTCAGGGACGCGGCAAGATCGTCGTTCAGGCACGGGCGCATGCCGAAGATATGGGGCGGGGGCGAGAGCGGATCATCGTCACCGAGCTACCTTATATGACCAATAAGTCCTCATTGATCGAACGGATTGCGAAATTAGCGCGTGATGGAAAGCTGGAAGGCATCTCAGATTTGCGCGATGAAAGCGACCGGCAGGGGATGCGGATTGTCATCGAACTGAGTAAGAATGCCAGCACTGAAGATGTGCTCTCAAATTTATATAAACGCACACCAATGCAGAATACTTTCAGCATCAATATTCTTGCGTTGGTTGATAACGAACCTCGCTTACTGAGTCTTAAACAAGCTTTAATCGTTTATGTCGAACACCGTTTGGAGATTATCCGCCGGCGCAGTGAGCATGAGCTGGAGCGTGCCAAACAACGAGCCCATGTGCTTGAAGGGCTGCGCGTCGCGCTGCAAAACCTGGATGAGATCATCAATTTGATCCGCAAATCTGCCGATGTGGATGCCGCCCGGGCAAGATTGATGAAACGGTATAAGCTCAGTGAGATTCAAGCCAATGCAATTCTGGATATGCCTCTACGCCGTCTGGCGGCTCTAGAACGAAAGAAAATAGAATTAGAGTACAAGGAGCTGCAAAAGCTGATAAAAAGCCTTGAAGGCCTGCTTAAGTCGCCCAAGAAGATGCGTGCGGCAGTTGGCGTGGAGTTAAGAGCGGTAAAAGAGAGTTATGGGGACCGCCGCCGTACTCAGATCGTTCAGGTCGAGGAAGGAACCACTGTCAGAGATATGCTGACCGTCACCGATTTCTCACCTGATCAAAAATCTTGGGTTTTGGTCAGCGAGGACGGTTTGATCTCCCGAACGATGGAGGATAAGGCTCCGCGTTTGTGGGGCCGCGCAGCTCCCCGTTTAGCGCTCAGCGGAAACACTCGTGATACGCTCTATTTGGTAACTGGCAGCGGGAAGACTGCGGCGATTGCGATGCATGCATTACCCGAGGCTGAGCTGGCGGATCAAGGCGTGCCGATTAATACTGTTGCTCCGCTTCGCGAGGAAGATAAGGTCACCGCGATTTTCAGCCTGCCGCCTGAGGGTGAACGGGTACCTAACCAATTCCTGATGACTGTCTCTCGCGGCGGGATTGTCAAGAAAACAGAATTATCCGAACTGCCTGGCCCGGCTGCCCAAGCCTTTGAGCTGGCGCGTACCAAGGATGGCGATGAAATTCACTGGGTTTTAATCACCAATGGGAGCAATGACATTATTATCGCCACCGCCAATGGTTCAGCAATCCGGTTTACCGAGGAAGGTGTCCGTCCGATGGGGTTGGCCGCTGCGGGTGTAAATGGCATTAAACTTAAAGCTGACGATGTTGTTGTTGGCGCGGTGGCACTCAACCCGAAATTTGAGGTCTTTATCTTGGCTTCAGATGGGGTGGCCAAGCGGGTCAAAGCAAGTCAGTTCCCGGTTCAAGGTCGTTATGGTCAAGGTGTGATTGCCTGGAAGTTGGAGGAGGGCATCAAGCTGATTGGGATTGCCAACGATAAACCAAACGCCAAAGTGACTTT
>JBDLJU010000157.1:0-7361 GCA_039714215.1 Chloroflexota bacterium
GCTTCATCAACTGCCATATTCCATGCTCCCTTGGCTGGAGCAGATTTGATCAGGCGCCAGGTGGCGGTTTTTAAATCACTCATCTTTGTAGATCTCATCAAACTGTGATTTTAAGGATGCTTGCCTCTGCTCATCAAGCGCCAGCAGTGGAGGGAGCACCGGCCAGGCTGGAAATTCGGTGTACGCATCGATTAAGAATTTTATGCTGGGGGGGAAGGGTGCAAATTGCTCAAGCACATTCCGGGCGGTGTCAACTTTGGCCTGCAGCTCGCTGCTGTCTTGCTTTCCATGCTGGTCGAAAATTTTCCGCAGCCACGGGGCGATCAGGTTGGCCAGCGCGGTGATTGAACCCGATGCGCCGGCTTCCAGACCGGAGCTCAGCAGCCGGTCGCTGCCTACGAGGATCAATTTGTCCGGAAATGCTTCTGTAAACCCCTGGGTGGTTTCCAGCTTTCCTTCGGAATCCTTTACCCCGCCTAAGCGGGTTGGGAAGCGGGAGTTGAGCTGCTGAAGCAGATTAACGCTCAACGCCACGCCGGAAACCTGCGGGATGTGGTATCCGAGTAGGAGCTTGTCCTCTGGCACACTTTCCTTAATCACATCACCGAACCATTCGAGCAGACCCGCATCGCTGGCGCTCCGGAAATAAAATGGCGGCAGTACCACAACGGCATCATAGCCGAGCTCAAAGGCGGCCTGGTTGAGCCCGATGGTTTCCGCCCTGCCAGGTGTACCCGTGCCGGCAAATAAGCGGAACTCTGGGCGTATTTTTTTGATTTCAGCGGCAGCCTGCATGATCTCTAACCGTTCGGTTGAGCTGAAGCTGGGCCCTTCGCCGGTGGTGCCCAGGATCAACGCCCCGTGGCAGCCCCGGTCTGAATAGAACGCCATCAATTTCTGGATCGCGTCTAAATCTGGTTTGTATTCTTCGTCTACCGGGGTAATCGCGGCAGCATAAACACCGCTCAGTGGGTGGGCCTCTGGCATATTTTCCTCATCTTTATCCGCTTTAGTCACTTTGCTATTATAATCATTGCGCACAATTAATGGTAATTTTTGAGAAGGAGTTTGAGTAATTTATGAGCGTACCAGATTGGGTGCAGGACGCGGTCTTTTACCAGATCTTCCCGGATCGATTTTTTAACGCTGATCCAGGGAATGCCCCGACCAATCTCCAGCCCTGGGGTGCAGAGCCGACTGAAAGAGGATTCCAGGGCGGCGATCTAAAAGGGATCACCGCAAAGCTCGATTATCTGGCAGATTTGGGGATCAATGCACTCTATTTAAATCCGATCTTTGCCTCAACTGCAAATCACCGCTACCATACCACCGATTACTTCAAAATTGACCCGACATTAGGCAGCATGGAAGATTTCCACGCCTTGCTGAAGTCCGCCCACGATCGACAGATCAGGGTGATTTTGGATGGGGTCTTCAATCACAGCGGAAGAGGTTTTTTTGCCTTTGCCGACATCCTCGATAATGGCAGCATGTCACGCTATCTGGATTGGTATCACGTCCACCATTTTCCAGTAGATGCCTACAGTGAGGGTCCCGCGACGAATTACGAAGCCTGGTGGGGGATCAAGGATTTACCAAAATTCAATACCGGTAATCCCGCGGTGCGCAGCTACATCATGCAGGTGGCACGCTATTGGATGGAACAGGGTATTGACGGCTGGCGTTTAGATGTCCCCGGTGAGATTGACGATGATCCCTTTTGGGCGGAATTTCGGGAGACAGTCCGTTCCGTGAATCCGGATGCCTACCTCGCCGGAGAAATTTGGGAAGCGGATCCGCGCTGGGTCGGCGACCAGCATTTTGACGGTTTGATGCACTATCCCTTCCGTGGATCCCTGCTCAATTTGTTGAAGGAAGAAATTTCTTCTGCGGATTTTGCCAATCAGATTGAAAGCTATCTGGAGCTGTACGCAGAAGAAAACAACCTGGCAATGTTCCTCACGATCGGCTCGCATGATACCCGTCGTTTGCTGACCGCCTTAGATGGAAATCTGCAGAAGGTTAAATTGGCATTCCTGCTGCAGTTTGCCTATCCGGGCGCGCCCTCGATCTACTACGGTGATGAGATCGGTTTGCAGGGAGGCAAGGATCCGCTTAACCGGGCAGCGTTCCCCTGGGATGAGAGTAAGTGGGACCATTCGATTCATGATTTCGTGCGTGGGCTGATCTCTGCCCGCCATCAATCTGAAGCCCTTTGCCGCGGGAAATTTATTCGGGCAGCAATCGATCAAACCCACACGGTATCTGCTTTTGGGCGGACTACCGCCGATGCGCAGGTCTTGGTGGTGTTTAATCCCACCCACGAAGCCGCCCGGCTGATGATTCCGGTTGATCATTTGGGTTGGAAAACAGGTAAAATTGTTGAGAATATCCTCACCCCAGAAAAATATACAGTCAGTGATGCGGGCATTGAACTGACCTTGGAGCCCTGGGATGGGGCACTGATCAAAAATTAATTAGCGATAGGAGTGTTGAATATGAAATGTGTCAAATGTGAGCGTACCAGCGATCAAGTTCCTCTGATGAAAATTGAGTATAAAGGCAGCGAGTACGCCATCTGCCCCGAGCATCTACCCAATTTGATCCACAAACCTGCCACACTGGCAGAAAAACTGCCCAATGCCGGGGATTGGGTCACCGGGGATGCTGACCACGGGCATTAAACCCAGTAGTGTAGAGAAAAGACCAGGGACTGAACATATCCCTGGTCTTTTGAATCTGGGGGTGTGCCCGAGATTCAACTTCCTTGAGTTCCATGAGGGATTAGAAAGATGATTGTCATTCCGAGCGAGCGTCAGCGAGCCGAGGAATCATTGCAGCGATTGCATTTCTTTGTTGCCAGCTTAGTTTATTTGCTGTGCTGAATTTCAGCAGGGGCACGATCATGTGCAAAGGGATCAAACAGGCAGAATACCTGTTCAGCCTCCACCGAAAACCCTCTCCCCTAATCGGAGCTGTGGTCCGAAGATCAGCGCTTCGCACTGATTCAGGGTGGCTAACTGGGAGGGCGCAGCCCTCCCTTAAATAGAGCCCCTCCCCGAAGATGCTGAAATCAGAAATTAAATCCACATTTGGGGAGGGGTTTGGGGTGGGGGTTGATGGTATGGAATACTTATGGAAAGGTACCTGTCTATCTGTCTAAACATATCGAAATCGAATTCAATTTTTCCGAGAGGAAAATATGGGATCAGATCGTCGTTTAATTCCGGATAAAGAAACCGATATGGGTGGCAACCGGTCGTTCTTTGCCGTTCGATCCTTGATGCACAGGTGAGTTGAGCACGATTGGCTGCCCGTCTTCCCCTTCAATCACCAGGGTGCTTGACCCGCCGCCGTCCAATTCCATCGCTTTGTGCGCGCCGTGATCCGCCAGGATCTGGGCGAGCTCCTCCAGGGTGGCTCCCTGGCTGTAGCCCAACTGCCTGCCATCGACAACCACGATAATAAGGGTATGCCCGTCCTCGCTGACCCCAACCGCGGTGCGCGGGCTGGTTTCTGAGCTGTCCAGGTCCTCCATCACCGTCCAGTTTTCTACCAGCATCCGGGTTCCAGAAATCAGGTAATCCGGTGAACCGGCAATCCAGCTGATATCTGCAGGTCTCGTGCCGTTAAACCCCAACATTGGTCGTTTTTGGGATTCCTCAAATGTATAAGAAAAATCGCCAGAAATCGTGGTGCCCAGCGGGGCGACCGGGTCACCTTTATGGGGAGAATAGATTACACCAAGATCGAACCACGGCTTAAAACCGCTGCCGTTGATTGCCAGCTGCACCCCCGAAGAACGCAAATACTGCGAAGTGGTCCGCGCATTGTACGGCTTATCAGATTTTGGGTTATCTGGCTCGGTAACATGTGGGCGAATTCCACCAGAGACCAGGTTGATCTTTACGATATGAATGACCATGTCACGCGGGGAAGTCCGCACCTCGCGGATATAAGTAACCCCGTTAAAGAGGGTCTCTTTGGTGCTGCTGACTGACCCTGAGCCTGATAAGCTGCAGGCCAGAGTGAGGACTATTACCATCACCAGGAAGATGAGGAGTTTGCCAGTGTTTCGATTATTTTTATATTTCATACTTAATATCCTAAGTGAAACAGGCAGGGAAAAACAGCCTGCTTCATAGTTGATCGAACGAAGTTCGATTTGGATCGATGACCCTTTTTGCTTAGGAAAGGTTATAAAACCAGATATTCTTCTTCTTTTTCCCTCATCGCTTTGAAAGAGGCGATCCCCACTTCGATGATTTCTAAATCTGGCTCTTTGGTAGTCAAACGCTGTAATGCAAGGTTTGGTTTGATCATCGCCTGCACAATCGGAGAATCAAGGTGCTTGGCCGTCCAGCGGATGTATTCGTAGGAGATGCTTGCCAGGACCGGCACCAAGATCAATCGCGATCCCAGCTTCACCCAGATTGACCCAATCGGACCGATCAGGGTGAAAAGCAGGATTGAGAACAGCACTACGGTGAGCAGGAAAGCTGTCCCGCAGCGGGGGTGCTCGAGCGGGTATGTCGCCACGACCTCAGGGGTCAGCTCAGCGCCATCTTCGTAGGCATTGATCGTTTTATGTTCCGCACCATGATAACGGAAGACCCTTTTGATATCATCCATCCGGCCGATCAATGAGATGTATCCGACCAGGATCAACAGCCGGACCAATCCTTCGATCAGGTTGGCGGTCCAGGCGGTTTCAATTTTGAGCCAATCGGTTAAATAATGGCCGACTGCCGCTGGAGCGAGGAAGAACAGCGCAATTGAAAGCGATAGAGAAATAATCAGGGTCAGGTACAACATCGGACCTTCGATCTGTTCTTCTTCATCTTCCGTTTGCATATTTGCGGAGATTGTCAGGGCGCGCATCCCCAATGCCATCGCATCCCAGAGCATCACCAGGCCGCGTAAAAACGGGAGTTTAGGTATCTTGCTCTGGTAAATCTTGCCAAGTGGTTCGGTATGCAGCACGATCTCGTTGTTGGGATCGCGCATCGCGATTGCCACGGCGCGGGCGCCGCGCATCATTACGCCTTCAATTACTGCTTGCCCGCCGTATGCGGGCAGAGGGGTGTCACTCATATTGATAATATCCTAAAGGTTGTAGAGGAAGTGGATCAGGGCATCAATCCCCTTGTACCACGGTTCCAGGGTTAGTTTTTCGTTGGGGGCATGCAGGTTATCATCCGGCAGACCAAAACCAGTCAGCACCGATGGCGCTTCCAGCAAGGTTTCCATCTGCTCAACCACGGGGATGCTTCCACCCACGCGGAAGAATACGGGTTTTGTGCCCCAGACCGTTTCCATTGCTTTAGCCAGGGCCTGGACTTCATCGGAATCGCGTGATACCAGGATCGGAGGACTACCAGCATGCCGGTCGATGGTCCATTTGATTCCCGGGCGGGCATTTTCGGTAAGGTATTCTCGAAGCTGACCTTCAACTTCATCGGGGGTCTGGTTGGGGACCAGGCGCATTGAGATTTTCGCCATTGCCTTGGCAGGAAGCACGGTTTTACTGCCCTCGCCGGTGAACCCGGAAAGGAAACCATTGACATCCAGGGTTGGCCGGCCGCCGGTTTGCTCGGCGGGGGTAAACCCTTTTTCCCCGAATAATGTTGGCGCTCCCGTATTCTTGAGATAGTGGGCTTCATCTAACGGCAGGCGGGCGATTTCGGCGCGCTCTTCTGCATCCATTTCAAGCACGCTGTCGTAAAAACCGGGCAGGGTGATCCGGCCGTCAATGTCGACCATTCCACCCACCAGCCTGGTAAGTTCGTTGGCCGGGTTAAGTACCGCGCCGCCGTAGATCCCGGAGTGCAGGTCGCCAGATGGACCTTCAACATTGATCTCAAAATATACTAATCCACGCAGCGCATAGGCGATTGTGGGTAGGTCGGCTGCCAGCATCCCGCTGTCTGCATTCAGGGCAAAGTCGCAGGTAAGCAGTTCTTTGTTTTCAACAATAAAATCTCCCAGGCTGGGGGAACCAATTTCCTCTTCACCTTCGATCATGAACTTGATATTCACTGGCAGGCTGTCTTTTGCCAGGATCGCCTGAATCGCAAAAATGGTAGCCATCGATTGACCCTTCATATCTGATGCCCCGCGGGCATACAAATTTCCATCAACCAGAGTTGGCTCGAAGGGTGGGGTGTTCCACAGCTCGAGCGGGTCTACCGGCTGTACATCGTAATGTCCATAAACCGAGATTACAGGAGCATCCGGCCCGGCATGCAGGTGGTCTCCGTACACCAGGGGGTGCCTTGCAGTTTCCATTACTTTGACATTTTCAACCCCAATTGATTTGAGTTTTTTTGCAACCCACTCTGCGGTTTCGGTCATTACCGATTCATTTTCCGTTTCGGTTGAGATCGATGGAAGTGCACAAAACTCAATCAATTCTTTTAAAAACTCGTCTTTATGTTGGTGTGCGAAATCTATCGCTGCATCTATTTTTTTGGTCATTGTTGTTCCTTCGCTAAGCTTGATTGGGTACATTATATCAATCAATTTTTTTTGGGGATACCCTTAATTGTGGAAGTATGCTATACTTATTGTGATAATAATCACAAATTAGTGATGTTTGTCACAATAACTACGGGACATCTGTCCCTGTGTGCTTGAAAAAGTTTAGCGATAATTGGTTCACACAAGTTTCCAGTTGAAAAGGAATGTTGAATGGCTAAGGAAAAAGAACTGATCAAAATCCTCCAGGCAATACCCTGGTTCCAGAAGTTATCGGATGAACACTTCAAAAAAATCAGCAAAATCTCATCGATTAAAATGCTCTCAACAAATGAAGTGCTTTTTAAACAGGGGGATTCTGAGAAATCACTTTATATCTTAATTGAAGGACGTATTGGTCTGGATATCTATGGTCCCGTGAAAGGCTACATTCGAGTCTATACTGCTGAGCCAATGGACGTTGTCGGTTGGTCTAGCGCCACCCCGGTGATCCGCCAGCGGACCGCTTCCGCCACTGCCGTCCTCGATTCACGCTTAATTGCGATTGACGCGGTGAAGCTCAACCAGCTCTGTGAGGAAGATCATCACCTTGGCTATATTGTGATGCGCCGGTTGGCAAATGTGGTTGCTGCCCGGTTAATGATCAGCCGGCTGCAGACCCTGGATCTATTCGCTCACCCCGCGGAGGAAAGTTAGCATGCCCGACACCACGCTTGCACTGAATAGTGCGGTCATTATCCAGAAAGAGTCGCTTGACAACCTGCTGGCCTTCTTGCGGAAAGATGGTTACCAGACTGTTGGCCCGCGGGTGGAACATAAAGTGGTTGCCTATGGGGAGATTGAAACGATCAAGGATTTACCGCAGGGATTTGCCAGCGAGCAAG
>JBDLJU010000158.1:0-7347 GCA_039714215.1 Chloroflexota bacterium
AAATGGAGGTTGTGATGGGTTGTTTGAAAGCGATTGTTGGTCTGGTCACCGGACTGGTTGGTCTAATTGTCGGGATTGTGGGGGCGGTGCTTGGCCTGGTTGGCGGGATCATCGGATTGGTGATCGGCGCGCTGGTGCTGGCACTGATCCTCATTCCGATTGGCATGCTGCTGGCTGCTATATTCTAACCTTGAACAAAAAAGGGGCTCCTCGGCTTGACACCCGCGGAGAAAAACCTTAAACTATATTTACTATGACTACTAATTATATTTACAACTTTTCACTGATCGCGATGTTCTCCCTGCTGGCGGTCTACATGCAGATGTGGATGCAGAACCCAATTACGCGCCTCGGGGCAGTCATCAGAATGGTGACCAAAGAGTAATCACACTTCGTTGATCTTAGAAAAGCTGCCCGAACGGGCAGCTTTTTTTGATCGAACTACGTTCAATTTAATAGTTTAGAATGGCAAGCCATTCTAAACTATCACTAGATTGACCAAACTTTGATACAATCAAAAGCTGAATGCACTCATCCTTTTTGTGGAGATAAACCATGACCGAACACAAACCTGAATACATCTTAGTGGCCGCCGCCTGGCCGTACGCCAGCGCTGAGATCCACGTCGGCAACATCACCGGCTCCTACCTGCCGGCAGACATCTTTTCCCGCTACCACCGCCTGAAAGGCAACCATGTCTTGATGGTCTCCGGTTCAGACTCCCACGGCACCCCTATTACGGTGAAGTCTGACGCCGAAGGGATTTCCCCCGAACAGGTCTACAAGCGCTACCATGCTGGCTTCCTTGAGCTGTTCCAAAAATTAGGCCTGCACTACGACCTGTTCACCAGCACCCACACTGAAAACCACCTCAAGGTTGCCCAATCAATCTTCTTGGCGCTCAAAGAGGCTGGCTATCTTTACAAAGAGACCCAGAACCACTGGTATTCCGAAACCGAAGGCCGTTTCCTGCCCGACCGCTATGTGGAAGGCACCTGCTATATCTGCGGATACGAGCAGGCCCGCGGCGACCAGTGCGATAACTGCGGTACGCTGTTGGATGCCAACGAGCTGATTGCTCCGCGCTCAAAGAACGACGGCTCGACCCCCTCGCTGAAGGCCACCGAGCACTTCTATCTCGATCTAGGCAAGCTGGAACCTGAAGTGGTCAAGTTCCTCGAAGCCCGCCAGGAGCACATGCGCTCTAACGTGCTGAAACAATCGCTCGGCCAGATCGAGGCCAACCCGCTGCACGGCCGGGCAATCACCCGCGATCTGGATTGGGGCGTCCCCGTGCCGGAAGAAGACTGGGACGGCAAATGCCTGTATGTCTGGTTCGAAGCGGTGATCGGCTACCTATCGGCCTCGATCGAATGGTCCTCCCTCAATAAAGACAAAGATGCCTGGCACAACTGGTGGTACAACCCGGATGCGAAAGGCTACTATTTCATCGGCAAGGACAACATCCCCTTCCACGCGGTGATGTGGCCCGCGCAGCTTCATGGCGCTGGGGAGTGGTTCGGCAAGATTTTCGAAGAGAAAGACGATACATCCCTGACCCTGCCTTTCGATGTGCCCGCCAATGAATTCCTCAATATGCAGGACCAGAAAATCTCCGGCAGCCGCAATTGGGCAGTCTGGGGCCTGGATTTCCTGGAGCGCTACCAGCCAGATGCGCTGCGCTTCTATTTGACGATCAATATGCCAGAAACCAAAGATGCCAACTGGGATTGGGATGAATTCGTCACCCGCAACAACAGCCAGCTGGTCGCCAACTGGGGCAACCTGGCCAACCGGGTGCTCTCCTTTGGTCATAAGCACTGGGAAGGGAAAATCCCCACCCCGGGTGAGTTCACCAAGGAAGACAAGCAGGTGCTTGCCCTGGTGGAGGATGGCTTCAACCGGGTTGGAGGGCTGCTGGACAGTGTTAAACTGCGTGCTGCGCTGCAGGAAGCGCTGGCTGTGGCAACTGAAGTCAACAAATACCTCGACGAGACGGCCCCCTGGTCGGCGGTGAAGGTGGACAAGGAACGCGCCGGCACGATCATTTACACCGCGATGCAGTGCATCGACCATCTCAAGTCAATATTCTCGCCATTCCTGCCGCATACCTCTGAACAGCTGCACGGCTTCCTGGGATACCCGGAGCCATTATTCGGCAAGCAGGTCACTGAGGAGGTCAAGGACGGACTCAGCACCCACACCACCCTGGAATATAAACCTAAGAACGCCAGCGGGAAATGGGCACCCTCCAAACTTGAACCGGGAAAAACCTTCAACAAACCGACCCCCCTGTTCCAGAAACTTGACCCCAGTGTCGCAGAGGAAGAACGCGAGCGCCTCGGTTCATAAAATCTAGCGATCAAATATAAAAGCCCCGAAAATGCTTGACATTTTCGGGGCTTTTTTGTATTCATTTGTATTCTAAGGAAACCAAGCAAATTAATAGAGGAGGATTATTCAGGTTCTGGCAGCTTACCTTCAAGTAAATCGAGTAAAAACTGCAAGGCGTAGTCGGCTGCCTGTTCTTTTACCCCAATGCGATCGCCTTTAAAGATATGGTGGCGGGTCCACACCCCCATCGAGAACGGACCAAGGTCATTTTTCCCGCTGCTCAGTCCAAAATACACCAAACCAACCGGTTTATCGGGGGTCCCACCGCCTGGACCAGCGATCCCGCTGACCGAAATGCCGATATCGGCTGCCAGGGAACGACGGACTCCGACTGCCATTTCAGCAACAGTTTCGTCGCTGACAGCGCCGTGGTTCTCCAATGTCTCCCACTTAACGTTTACCAGACGCACCTTTGCCTCATAGGCATATGCGGTAATACTTCCCATGTAGTAGGTTGAGGAACCGGGGATGTTGGTAATCCGGTGACCGATCAGTCCACCAGTGCATGATTCCGCGACTGCCAGGCGCAGGCCGTACTCACGCAGCTTGATGCCAACAGAATGCTCAATTGTCGTGTCCATACCGAGATTATATCTTAAACCTAAACCGGATATCCTCCGGGATTTCCGAAACGGAGAAGAACACCGACAGAAAAGCCCTCCCACACCATGATGGTGAAGGAGGGCTGGGTAATTAGCTGAACTGGGCCTTATTTCTTGACCGCCTGGAAGAGCACCCACCCGCCGACGAGGATCAAGCCCACCGGGAAAGCATACTGGAATAATTCCGTGCTTACCAGGAAAGCCCCACCGATCACAGTCATGATCCAGCCGGGGATCAATGCCCAGCGTTGTTCTCGATTGATCAGGTAGACCACAAAGAAAGGCACTGCAATTGCGAGATTGACATAGGCAGGGATTACCAGGTCAACCAGGATATGAGCATCAATTAAAGCAACCATCAAGCCAATCACCAGGAGTACATAGGCTGGGATCAATGCCCACCAATGCTGTCGGTCTCTGAAGTAGACCACCAGGAATGGCAGCGCGATTGAGCTGAGTACATAAGTAGCGATCCAGCCATCTCCCAGAATGTTCGTTTCGATCAACGGGATCATTAATCCGAGGGAAGCCAACACATAAAATGGAATCAATGCCCACCATTGTGCTTTATCACGCAGGAAAACAACCAAAAACGGCAGGGCAATCGAACCTAATATCAGCGAAGCAATCCAATCATCGCCAATTAAACCAATCTCTTCTACAGCGATGATCAAGCTAATTGCAAACAATACATACGCAGGGATCAGCGCCCACCACTTGGTGCGGTCTTTTAAGAAAACCACCAGGAAGGGCAAACCAACCATGAAGAGCACGAAGGAGGCAAAATAGTCTCCATCGGCATACCCGAGCATTGCAAGCGCCGTTATTCCAGCCACGACCAGCAGGATATAGGGAGGAATCAACAGCACCCAATCCGAGCGATCGAGCATATAGATCGCCAGCCCAACCAGCCCGCCAGTTGCCAGCACAGCTGCCTGCAGCCATTCAGTTCCAAAGGAAAAGGTGTTCATCAGTGCGCTGATCCCAAAGGCAATCAGCAGCACACCCCATTCTAAATTTCGTTTATTTTCTTTTGTTGTATTCATTTCATCTCCTTGTTCTCTACTATATTAATACGAGAAAATGCTCACGGGGTTGCAGAATACCTGGGGATTTTCCACCTCGTTATCCAGATTGAGCTAAAAGTGTTAAAATTCATCTATCATGGCTGTTCCAGAAAACCTGCAATTGATCCTCGATACCCTGCCTACCAAACCAGGCTGCTACCTGATGAAGGATGCCAGCAGCAAGGTGATCTATGTGGGCAAGGCAATCAATTTGCGCGCCAGGGTGCGCTCCTATTTCCACAAGAGCGCTCAGCATACCCACAAGATCAAAGAGTTGGTTAAAAAGATCACCGATGTCGAGTTCATCGTCACCGGATCAGAACTCGAAGCCTTGATCCTGGAAATGAACCTGATCAAGCAGCACCGCCCATATTACAACGTGCGCCTGAAAGATGATAAACGCTATCCGTATATCAAGGTGCACTGGGCTGCTCCCTACCCGAAGGTGACGGTCACCCGCAGGATGAGCAGCGATGGCTCTCGTTATTTTGGACCGTACTACAGCGTGTGGGCGGTGCATAAAACCCTGGATGTGCTCCGCAAGATTTTCCCCTATCTGACCTGCGACCGGCAGATTACCGGCGAGGACACCAGAGCCTGCCTCTACTACGATATCAAATTATGCAGCGGGCCCTGCATCGGCAAGGTCAGCCAGGAAGAATACCGCCAGATGATCCAGGACCTCTCTGCTTTCCTTAATGGGCGCACAGATGAAATCACTGAGCGGATGCAGCTAGATATGGCGCAAGCCTCCGAAATGCAGCAATATGAAAAAGCTGCCGCAATCCGTGACCAGCTGAGAGCAATCGAGGAGATCGTCAAGAAACAGCGGGTGTTTGATGCTGAGTACATCGACTCGGATGTGATCGCCATCGCCCGTAACGAACGCGAAGCCTGCGTACAGGTATTCTTTATCCGCGGCGGAAAAATGATCGGGCGGGAGTATTTCTTGATGGAGGGCACCCAGGACAGCCTGGATCAGGATGTACTTGCCGAGTTCATCAAGCAGTTCTACGACCAGGCAGCCAGCCTACCCAGCGAGGTGCTGCTGCCCCAGGACATTGAGGAAGCAGGGATCATCAAACAGTGGCTCAACCAGCGCGCCAACCAAAAAGTTGAGATCAAAATTCCCCGCCGCGGCAAAAAACGAGACCTGATCAAGATGGCCTCCGAAAACGCAGCGGAGACACTTTCTTCGCTGCAGTCCCAGTGGGAAAGCGACAAACACCGCCAGACCCAGAGCCTGGCCGACATCCAGGAAGCGCTGGGGATGGAGACGCCCCCCAACCGGATCGAGTGCTACGATATCTCCAACACCCAGGGGACGGCGATTGTGGGCAGCATGGTGGTCTTCGAGCAGGGGATCCCTAACAAAAAACTATACCGGCGCTTCAATATCCGCACCGTGGTGGGGGGCCCAGATGACTACGCCAGTATGGATGAGGTGCTTTCCCGCCGCTTTAAACGCTGGCAGGCAGCCCAGGAAAAAGCTGAAACCCCCGGCAAAAAACCTGATGAATCCTTCTCCCGCCTGCCAGATTTACTGGTCGTTGATGGCGGCAAAGGTCAATTGAGCAGGACTGTGAAGGTTTTGGAGGAATACAATCTGCTGGGAAAATTTGTGGTCGCAGGGCTGGCAAAACAAAACGAGGAGCTCTTCGTCCATGGCAAAACCAAAGGACTGCTCCTCCCCCGCAAATCTGAGGGATTGTATTTGCTGCAGCGCATCCGTGATGAAGCTCACCGCTTTGCAATCACCGCTCACCGCAAACGCCGCTCACGCGAAGGGATCACCTCGGTGTTGGATGTGATCCCAGGAATTGGTCCGGCGAAACGAAAAGCACTGCTGACCAGCTTTGGTTCGTTGGCGAAGATCCGCAAGGCCACAATCGAGGAGCTGTCCGAGGTCAAGGGGATCAACCAGGAGCTCGCCGAGATGATCCAATCCCATTTGGATTAGAGAAAAATAGCTCAACACCAGGAAAAATATAGTAAAATAAAACCTGGTAAATTTCAGATAAAGAGAGAAATTATGGCACAGAAAAAGAAAAAAGGGAAACCCCCAAATACGAAGGAAGTCAAGCGCAAGAAACTGAGTGCAAGCCAGATCATTTTTTCGATCCTTTCGATCATCATGGTGCTCTCAATGATCTTGCCTTACCTGCTTCGATAATTTCCCAAAGCAACCAAAAACACCTCATCTGCTTGAGCGCGGTAGTGTTCAAGCCAGTGAGGTGTTTTTGGTTTAAGCACTCAAGTGCTTTAATCCTTCCACCCGGACGGTGGCAATGTGTAGGATCTTTCCCTAGAATTGGATAAAATAAACTTATAAGGAGATCTGTATGGTCGTAAAACGAGTGAATATTTTTATCTGGTGTGTGTTAGCCCTCGGTTGGAGTTATGATTTCTTATTTTGGAACAAAGTAACCGGCATCTCAATCCCCATTTTCCTGACCCTGCTCCTGCTGGCAGGTTTTTTCCTGGCCAAACAGCAGGGGCTTTCCCCGGCAAGAAGCAGTTTATTGCTGCTGATCCCGATCTCATTTTTTGGGTTGATGTCCTTTTACCGGCTGGAACCGCTGACCAGTTTCCTCAACATCATCGCTGCCCTGGGATTAATGGGGATTATGGCGCACTCATTCTTAGGCGGCAAGTGGTGGTTGTACACCTTCAAAGATTATTTGAAAGGCACCCTGAGCTTAGGGGCAGCCAGCTGGATGCGGCAGATCGCGGTGCTCTCAAAGCAGCCGAAGGAAGAAGCAGGTGAAAACGGGGAAAAGCCTAAAAAAATGCGCACACCATTAGCTGTCGTCCGCGGGCTTCTTTTAGCAATCCCGGTGGTGTTAATCTTTGCGGGGATGCTCGCAGAAGCTGATCCGATCTTTGAGCATGGAATGGATCAATTCTTCGATTTCCTCAAGATTGAAAATCTGGGTGAGTTTATTTTCCGCGGAATTTTGATCTCGCTGATCGCCTATTGGCTGCTGGGAATTTACCTGCATGCGATGTATAAAAACCACGACGAGGAGCTCGCCAGTGAGGAAAATCGGAGAATCCCACGTTTCCTCGGATTCACCGAAGCTGCAATTGTGTTAGGCAGCGTTAACCTGTTATTCCTCACATTCGTATTTGTGCAGTTCCAGTATTTCTTTGGCGGCAAGTCAAACATCAACCTGGAGGGTTTTACCTACGCCGAGTACGCCCGCCGCGGCTTTGGCGAACTGATCGCGGTGGCAGTCTTCAGCCTGCTGCTCTTTCTCGGGCTGTCATTTCTCACCAAGAAA
>JBDLJU010000159.1:0-7271 GCA_039714215.1 Chloroflexota bacterium
TCCTGCTGAATTTCTCAAACGGCTGGCAGGGATGTGCCGCTACGCGATTGCCAGGCAGGACGGGGAGCTCAACCTGGCGAGGCTGGCGGCGGCATTGGTCCAAACAGAAGGTGCCGTGCGGTTAGGGATAAGTTGGCTGCAAGCCAGGGGACATATTTCTGTGGTTGAAGAGGGAATCACAGCGCTGATAGTTTCAGAAGACCAATCATCCGACCGCGGTTTCGTTGACCCGGAAACGACCTTGAGAAATCTAAGCTACCTGCTGTCAGAGGCGTCAGCATTTCGTCGTTTTGTGCGGACGTCGACGCCTGAGACCTTCGATGCGCTGTTCAGCTTAAAATAAATCGATCCTTTTTACGGTTTCTTTAGTATATTCTCCCCATACTGCGCAATTTTCTCTCGATATTTGAGCTTTTCCAGCCAGCCTGCCGGAATCGCTTCCACGCCATAATACGCCCCGGCGACCTGTCCCACCACCGCGCCGGTGGTATCTGTATCTTCACCAAGATTGACCGCGGTTAATACCGCTTCCTCAAACGAATTTGTATGATAAAAGCACCACAAAGCTGCTTCGAGGCTGGCGACCACATAACCGCTGCCGCGAATTTCGTCCCGGTTTTTGTCCCGATACTCCCCGCGGGCGATCGCGGCGATTTTTGGAGATAATTCACCAATTTGAATATACTCCTTGATCTCGAAAAGAACCGTTTCTTTACTTTTTCCCTGCAGGGCATGGGCGATGATCAAGCCATACAGCTTACAGCCATCGACTGCTTCTTGCGCGCCATGCGTGGTCAGCGAGCTTTTCCCTGAGAATTCAATCACCTGGTCAAGATCGGGTGAGTAATACATCGGGACCGGCGCCAGGCGCATGATCGAGCCGTTGCCGGAATTTTGCGGGTGTGTTGATCCACTGTTGGGCTTTCCGGTTCGCTCGAATCTCTGAATTGCGTCCTTGGTAGTATTCCCAATATCAAAGCACGCACCTGTACTGCTGAGATACCCTTCCCGGTACCACTTCAGGTATCTCAGGGCTTGATCTGCCGGATCAAAGCCGCCCATTTCGGTCAGGCTTTCAGCCAGGCACAGCGCCAGCGAAGTGTCATCCGTCCATTCTCCAGGCTGCAAGCCGAATGGTCCTCCTCCGGTCATATCCACAATCTCTTCAAAGCTTCCCCGCGGTTTAAATTCTACTGTGGTGCCAACTGCATCTCCGCAGGCCAATCCCAACAGGCATCCCAGATACCTTGAGCTTTTTTCAATACTCATTGATTTGTTCATGCTTGGATCACACCTCTACCTTATTCCCCGGAGGAATGATCGTTCCGGGGTCTCCTTAATATTGTGAGACTTGTTTCTTTATCCGATGGCTGGAAATCCACCTGTCGGATCAACCGGCAATCTAACGGCATCACCAACACGACGGTGTCGGTGAAAAAGGCTGCTGCCACCAAAATCAACTCCCATTCGGGTGTGGTTGCCACCCAGAGATCGTCATTTGAACTGAAGAGGATTGATTTTTCTCAATATTTCAAATATACAATGGAATCCTAAAAAAGCAAACAAATTTTAGGCTGAATGAGTGCAGTAAGCAACCCTTTTTATTTGAATTTTCCGACAGAGTAAGCATGAGCATGTATGAGATATTGGAAACCAGGGTGAACCGGAATATCGGGAAGCCGGTCAGGTTGTATCAGCTGCTTGAGGCGCGAATTAAAGAACGAGAGGCGACCGACAGGCTCTGGCAGTTATTGGCCTTGCGATTGAGCGAGTTAGATCAGGGCGATATCAAAATGTAAGCGGCAGGCAGCAATCAAGGTAAAATGCATACTGGCTGGTAGATGATCTCATCTCCGCCATAATATATGCATTCGTAAACACCGCCTTTGCAGTTGCACCAATCCTCGTACTCTGCTCCGCAGGAATCGCCTGGTGATGGACCGCAGGTGTCAACAGGGATATCATCAAAGGTGGTATCGACCATCACCGAGAGAGCCGGATGGCTGAGCAGCGGGTGACCACAAAGGTTTACGAGTAAATTAAATGGTTGAACGCTGTTGTGATACTCCGGGCGAATTGGGACAAAGCAATACAAGCGCTCGGCATATCCCATAAACTCGCAGTAATCACTTTTCTCCTCTCCAACTTCAACCCAATATTCAAATGCCCGCTGGTCATCTACGATCTGTAATTCTAAACCTGGGACCCCCCCGGGCATGACGATATACATCGTCATGAATTTATCACTGGGAAGCATATCGTGCATTTTAATCTGCATGGGGATCTGCTCAAATATCCAACAGCGTTCTTCGGGCGTGGGCGTAAAGGGGTTGGGGGGAGCGGGGGGAGGGAGCGTGTAGGTCGGGGTGTTTTCTGGCGGGGATGGTGGGGGAGAATTGTCAGAATAACCGCCTGGTAAACACCAGCACGCTGTGGCGATGATGGCAACCGCGAGCAAGAAAGGCCTGAACCTTCGTTGGTTCCTCATCTGGGACTCCTCATTTGTCTTTCTATTTATCTGTTAATTATTTATACAATAAAAAGAAGCCCAGGGCAATGCAGGGTTGGCTGGCTGGTTTAATTTTCCTGATCCAGGTAACTGCTAGTTCGCCTGCAATTCAATCGCCACTGCACACATCTTGTAATCAGGGATTTTGGCGATCGGATCACGCGCGTCAAGGGTCAGCTCGTTGGCTGCTGCTTCGGCAAAGTGGAAGGGGATGAACACCAGGCCCTGAGGAGAGCGTTCAGTGACGATCGCCTTGACCTGGATCTTGCCTCGCCGAGAGCGCACCTTGATCCAATCTCCAGGCTTGATATTGTGTCTTTCCGCATCCTGAGGATGGATTTCAACAGTAGGTTCTGGATAAATATCATCCAGCTTGGAGCGCCGGGTCATCGTGCCGCCGTGCCAGTGATACAGCACCCGGCCGGTGGAGAGCACGAAGGGGTAATCCTCGTCTGGCTCTTCTGCAGAGGGGCGGTAAGCCAGTGGAGTCAGCTGTCCTTTGCCCCTGGGGAAGGTCTCACTGAATAAGTAGGGCGTGCCGGGGTGATCGGGAGTGGGGCAGGGCCAGTGCACCCCGCTCTCGGCCTCGATCCGCTGATGTGTGATCCCCTGGAAAGGCGGGGTTAATTCCGCCATCTCATCCCATATCTCAGCTGGAGATTGGAAGTGGAATCCCGCGCTTTGGGGTCGTTCGAGGAGGTCCTCCACGCGGACAGCTAGCTCAGCGATAATTTCCCAGTCTGGACGGGCTTCACCAGGGGATTTGACTGCCTTTCGAACCAACTGCACCCGCCGGTCGCTGTTGGTGAAGGTGCCGTCCTTTTCTGCGAAGCTGGCTGCAGGGAAGATGATGTCGGCATACTCGGCAGTTTCGTTCATAAAGATGTCCTGCACGAGGACGAAGTCGAGGTTTTCCATCACATGCCGGGCATGGCGCAGGTCGGGCTCGCTCATCATCGGGTTCTCGCCCATGATGTAGTATCCCTTGATCAAATCGCGATCGGCAGCATCGACCATTTCCATCGTGGTCAGCCCGGCTTCAGGGTTGAGGGTAGTGTGCCATTTGTCTTCAAATTTGGCCCTGATCTCAGGATCGGTCACCGATTGGTAGCCGGGGAAGACATTGGGCAGCCCGCCTGAATCTGAGCAGCCCTGCACGTTATTCTGGCCGCGCAGCGGGTTGAGTCCGCTCCCGGGCTTGCCTAAATTGCCACACAGCAGTGCCAGGTTGGCCAGCGCCAGGGCGTTGTCGGTGCCATGCACCGACTGGCTGATCCCCATGCCCCAATAAATTGCCGCAGATTCTGCACCTGCGTAGGTGCGGGCGGCCTCGCGGATCAGGTCAGCAGGTACACCGGTGATCTCTGCCGCCCACTCCGGGGTGCATTCTTCAATTTCCTGGATGTACTTATCAAATCCCTCGACCCGGGCTTCGATGAACTGGGGATCGAAAAGTTTCTCGTCAACAATTACATTTGCCATCGCCTGGAAAAGGACCACATCGGTACCCGGTTTCTGGCGCAGCCAGTGGGTGGCGAAGCTGGTCATTTCAATTTCGCGCGGATCAGCGACGATCAGCTTGGCGCCATTTTGCACCACGGCTTCCCGCAGGAAGGTGCTGATCACCGGGTGGGTTTCGCTGGTGTTGGAGCCGGTGACGATCAAGACATCGAGGTCTTTCATCTCGGCGATCGAGTTGGACATCGCCGAAGAGCCGAGGGCGATCTGCAGCCCCGCGACCGAGGCGGCATGGCAAAGGCGAGCGCAGTGATCGACATTGTTGGTGCCCAGCACGGCGCGCACGGACTTCTGGAAGACAAAATTGTCTTCGTTGGTTGCTTTCGCCGAGCAGAAGGTGCCGATCGCATCGCCGCCCTGGGTCGTGATGATCTTGGCAAGCTGTTCGGCGGCCAGGGAGAGCGCTTCATCCCAGCTGGCCTGGCGGAAACCTTCCAGCCCAACCGGTTTGCGCGGTCTTTCACCAAAATCTTTACGGATCAGCGGGTGGGTCAGGCGGGAGGGGTGGTGCACAAAATCGATCCCGAAGCGCCCTTTGCTGCACAGCCGTCCGAAGTTGGGGGCGGTGTCAAAGGGGGCTTCCACCTGGATCACCCGGTCATCTTTGATCTGTAAATCAATCTGGCATCCCACCCCGCAGTAGGGGCAGGTCGAGCGCACTTGTTTATCGGTCTGCATGGTTTACTTCGCCTTCCTGAGTTTTTTTCGAGCGGCCTGTTTTTCAACGCGCACCTGGTCGTAGTCCAGTCCTTGCTCAAGGAAGAACTCGGTCTGGCTTTTGAGGGCATTGGTGGGGCAGACGGCGATGCAGTTGCCGCAGAACACGCAGGTGCTCTCTGGCAAGGGGGCATCGAAAAAGGTGCTGATCTTGGATTGATGTCCTCGCCCCCCGACAGCGATGGCGTAGGTGAATTGAGCATCATCCCCGCAGGCCTGGGTGCAGCGCCAGCAGATGATGCACTTGGCGTAATCACGGATAAAGAAGGGGTTGTCGTCCTTGATCGGCTGCTGCCGGGATTTCGCTTCGGGGAAGCGAGCCGGGTCCGCCTGGTACTCCATGATTTGCTCCTGCAGATCGGGAGCTTCGGAGAGGTCGACGCTGGCATTCAGCATCTCGAGGATCGTACGCCTTGAGCGAACCACGCGTTCGCTTTCGGTGTGGATCACCATTCCATCGGAGATATTGGTAACGCATGACGGAGCCAGTACTCGCCAGCCTTCGACTTCGACCACGCATTGGCGGCAGATGCCCTCGGGTTTGGTTGCCTCGTGGAAGCAGATCACCGGGGCGTTCTTGCCGACCCGCTGCAGGGCTTCCAGGATGGTGATCTCTTCTTCAAATTTGGCTTCCTGGCCGTCAATCGTCAGGGTGATCTGGGTCATCAGGCTTCCTCCGTCTGGGTGAACAGTTCCGGCCATAACTTCATCGCGCTGAGTACCGCTGAAGCCGCAGTCTGCCCCAGGCCGCATAAGGAGGCATCCGTCATCGTCCAACCGACATCGCCGAGCCGTTCGGCATCGCCGGGGAGACCCCCGTTATCTGCCAGCCGGTCAAGGATCTCCGCCTGGCGCTGAGTGCCGAGTTGGCAGGGGTAGCATTTTCCGCAGCTCTCGTGTTCGAAGAAGTGTCCCAGGTCGGCGAGGGTCTCGCGGATATCGCGGGTCTCGTCGAGGACGACAACTGCCCCGGAGCCGAGTGTCAAACCTCGCTCTCGAGCATCTTCCTGGGTAAGACGGACGTCATAATCTGCCGGGGAGATGAATTTACCGGCCGCTCCACCGAGCAGGATTGCTTTTAATTCGCCTTCACCTTTGATCCCACCGGCCTGCTCGCAGACCAACTCCTGCAGAGTGACCGGCTGGGTGATCTCGTAAATGCCGGGCTTCTCCACATCCCCGGAAACGCAGAACAGCCACGGCCCGCTGGATTTGGGGGTGCCGTAGGCGCAGTAACCCTCAACCCCGATCCGCAGGATTAAAGCGACGTTGGCAAAGGTCTCCACATTGTTGATCACCGTCGGTTTTTGGTACAGCCCGTGGGTGGTGGGGAAGGGCGGTTTCAGGCGAGGGAAGCCGCGTTTGCCTTCGATTGATTCAAATAAAGCGGTCTCTTCACCGCAGATGTAGGCGCCAGCTCCGGAGCGCAGTTCGATCTCAAAGTCAAATCCAGAATTGAGGATGTCCTTTCCGAGGAAACCGTCAGCTTCAGCATTGTCAATCGCCAATTGGAAGATGGCCTGTGCCTGGTGGTATTCGCCGCGGATATAGATGAAGCCTTTGTGCGCGCCGATCGCATATCCACCGATGATCATCCCCTCAATGATTGCCAGGGGATCATTTTCCAGCAGGATGCGGTCCTTGAAGGTGCCGGGCTCGGATTCATCAGCATTGCAGACGATATATTTGGGTTCACCGGCGGCGTTGGCAGCGCCCTCCCACTTGATCTCGGTGACAAAAGCCGCCCCGCCGCGCCCGAGCAAACCGGATTGTTTGATCGCTTCCCGGATTTGCGCCGGGGTCTGAGCGAAGGCGTTTTTCAGGCCGTTGAAGCCAGCATGTTTTTGGTAAGCGTCCACATCGGTGGGCTCGATCTCTCCGCAGCGGGCAGTCAGTACCCTGTCCTTCCCGCCGATGCGGGTGTGGAACTCACCGGAGGGATTGAGCAAGATTTCGGCGTCAGCATGGCCGATCCGCATCTGATTTACCAGCGCGGATGGCGCCTGGTCGCACAACCCGAGGCACTGTACGCTTTCCAGGTAGTATTCGCCTGCTGGTGCATTACTCAGTTGGGTGGCGGTATCTTCAAGCAGTTGGTGGGCGCCCTGCGCAGAGCAGCTTGGGCTGGTGCACACCCGGATGATGTTTTTTCCGACGGGCTCGGGATACAGCATCGAATAGAACTCAATCACCCCGGTGATCTCGGCCAGGGGGACATGCAGCGCTTTGCCGATCTTTTCGGTGACCTCTGGGAAGAGATAACCGAAAAGATCCTGGGCGCGCAGCAGGGCGGGCAGCAGCATTGTGCGCCCGCGCGGGGAGGCCTGCTCGAGATACTCCCAAAAATCTGCGGTGTGCTCTTTGCTCATTAAAACTCCATGTTGGGTTGGATTAGACAATAGGTGTGGAGAAAGCTTGCTTTCTCCCAAAAGGACTGGGATTGGTATAAATATTATAGAGAACGCTTGCGTTCTCTTAAACTATCGAGCCGCTCGCGGCTCGATAGTATTTTACTATATTCGGACTA
>JBDLJU010000160.1:0-7232 GCA_039714215.1 Chloroflexota bacterium
GGAAAAGTCAATTTCTTGAGGTTCCTGATAGGATAAAAAGCCGGACAGGGTTAGTTTGATTGGGATCATTTATCTGGCCCTTTAATGATTCGAGAAGTTAGCGGCGTGAGAATGGATCTCAACGCGAGTTGGGCTAATTATAACATTGACCTTGATTCCAAATTATTCCAGGCTTCCGCACATGGATAAGATAAAGTCTTGACTGCGATTTAAACCTGTGGAAATTAAGTTGACTGGTGGCTGAGACGAGGTTCAGCTACCCCGAAGCGCAGGGCAAAATAGGCTGCCAGGCTGAAAACCATTGCCGTGGTGAACAAGGCGGTGTAATTGAACTGGTCAATGATCAGGCCGCCGATCAGCGGGGCTAACCCGGTAAAGATTCCAATAGCGGTGTTGGCCAGACCGATATAGGTGGGGCGTACATCAGGGGTGCAGAACTCAAAGACAATATTGATTCCTGAGAGCATTGCGGCTGCTCCGTAGGCTCCCTGGAGTGCAAAGACAAGATAGAAAACCTGGGGGCTTTTTGCCAGCAGGGCAATCACCAACGAAAATGCGCTGAGCAGGTTGATGATCTCGAGCACCAGCTTGTGACCGTAGCGGTCAGCCAGCCAGCCAAACCCCAGGGAACCCACCGCCTGTCCGCAAAGGAAGAACGTAGTAAACAGCCCGATCAGGCTGATGGGCAGCTGCCACTGGTTGAGCGTGAAGATGGTGAGGAACCCGACCGCCATCGTACCCATTGCACCAATTATCGAAGCCAAGATATATCTACGGAAATTGGTGTCCTCTTTTAGCACTTCCCTGATTTTTTTCCAATCTACCGATTTTTTTGGAGGAATAATTTTTGGCGGATCTGCTGGTTCTTTGGTCAACGCCAGGAAGCCCCAGGAGATCATCATGAATACCGCTCCTAAACCAAAGCTGATCATGTAGTTGGTGGGGAAGGGGTAATTATCCAAAACCCAGGCAGCCCCGCTCGCCCCAAGGATGCCAGCCACCGTGCCGACAAAGAAGGTGGTGCCGAAAAATCGCCCTCGTGTGCGCATGGGAAACAGTTTAGCGACCATATCCTGCCAACCGACGGCGACCACGCCAATGCCTAATTTAAACCAGCCAAAACAAACTAAAGTAAAAATCAACGCAGCAGGTTTAGACCAGGTCACCATCCATGCCGCAAGGACAAGCGCAATAATTGGGAGACGTTCGGTGAAGAAGCCAATATTGACCGGGAACATTTTTTTGACGGGTGATCGCTGGACCCAATTGGCGGTAAACAGCTGCGGGAGCATTGTTCCGGTGGCGACCAGGGCGGAGAGTATCCCGATCGCCAGGGTGCTGTCGGTTAATTGGCTGATGAATAATGGCAAGATCGTTCGCTCTGCGAAAAAACTGTTCCCTAACCAGAAGAAGGTGCCATCGAGAAAGGTCACAAAGTAGTTATGGCGCAGGTCTTGATTGATTTTATCTTGGACGTTCATGTATTCTGCTTTCACACTAATTTAGTACGGATACCAAAGCATAATTATAGTTGGATTTTGGACGGCGTATAGGGCAATGGATACCTTGATTCAATCTTCTATCCAATTGAAGCTTTTTGGTTGGTATTAACTAAAGGTAAGGAGGCAGGGCAGCTTTGAGAAAGATCTTTTGATTTGAGTTTTTCTCGGGTTTAGAATAAATTTCCAAATTTTTCATCGAGGACCGCACATGGTTATCTTGACACCAGGTATGCTGGGAGTATACTTAACGGAGGGAATGTTCATTCCGAAATCAGGAGAGATTAATGTCAGAAAAACGAACCGCAATATTAGATGCGACGCTGGAGCTGATCTCCCAGCGCGGCTTTCACAACACTCCCATGTCGCTGATTGCCAAAGAAGCCAATGTGGGTCCGGGGACAATCTACCGCAACTTTGAGAATAAAGAAGCGCTGATTAATCAGCTCTTCGTGGAGCTGAAGCGTAGGATCAGCGAGCCGATGCTGGCCGGCTTATCCGAAGGTCGCACCACCGAGGAAATTTTTCAACAAATTTGGCGGCGTACTTTCCAGTACTGCCTCAACCATTCCGAGGAAATGCTTTTCCTTGAGCAGTACCACAACTCCCCGTTTTTAACGGCAGAGACCGAAGCGGCAACCCGGGAATACCAAACCCCCATTCTGGGCGTTTTTCAGAACGGAGTACGCTCAGGAGACTTGAAAGATATGCCCTTTGAGATGTTTATTTTCTTTGTATGGACCGCGATCGCATCCCATGCTCAGCTGCACTTAAACGGGGTCATCATCATGGACGAGGACAAATTGTCCCAGGCAATCCAGGCTTGTTGGGACGCGGTTAAATCAAATTAACCACTCCACAGCGGGGGGAATGCTCAGATTTGATTTGCCTGTTTTGAATTCTCCATTTTTCAATCTATGACTCCGGCTATGCGGATATGCTATAATCGAGCTGGACAAAACAAACTCCCTGAATTTTGTTTTTCCTGACCTGACCCCAAGTAACCATTTTTTTTTACCTATAAATAATTACAGATTGCTGGTGTGGTTACCTTTATAAACCAAAGCAGAAAGGATCTAAACAATGCCGATTGAACGACAAAAAGAAATTAAACGACGCCGGAATAAGAAAAAGAGGCTTCAGAAACTCAAAGCGCAGCTGGCTGCTGCCAAGACGGTAAAGGAAAAAGAAAGACTAATCAACCTGATCAAGAGACGCCAGCCATATTTCACGCCGGATAAATAATTTTATAATCTAATTGTTTTGGGGTTTGTGGAATAATGAAACCGCTTCCCCCAAATTCACAAAAATATATATCAAACCAGGGATCACTAGACCTGGTTTGATTCTCTTAATCGGGTTTGGGGGGTGGAGCGATCAGGACTTGATTCTCGGCGGTCGCTCCCCTAAATACTGGTAGTAGTTGACTTCAAGGGGACCGTTGAACAGCTTGCGCACCCGGTCTGGTTTGGCCCGCTTAAAATAATCGGGGAATTTTTTATCCCCGGTGAGAATATACAGCGACCAGCCAGTTTTCTTTTTAAAGGTCTTGTGAATCGAGATATACATCTGGTTGATCTCCTGGATCTCGCCAAGTTTGAACCCGTAAGGCGGGTTTGAAATCACCACGCCATACTGGGAGTCTATCCACAGGTCTTTAACATCCTTCTGCTCAAAGGTGATGTCTTCTCCTAGGCCAGCTGCCCGGGCATTGGCTTTGCTGGCGGTAATCATTTCGGGATCAATGTCATAGCCGATGATCTTCAGCGGCTGGTCTTTCAGTACGGCGGTATGGGCATCTCGCTTGGCAGCGTGCCAGGCATACCCGGGGATTGACGGCCACTGCTCGGAGGCGAATTCCCGTTTGAGCCCGGGAGCAATGTTTCGAGCGATCAGCGCCGCTTCTATCAGGATTGTCCCAGAACCGCACATCGGATCAACCAGCAGGCGGTCTTTGTTCCAGAAGCTGAGCAGTACCAGACCTGCTGCCAGGGTCTCTTTGAGGGCCGCCTGGCCTGACTGCTTGCGGTAGCCCCGGCGGTTCAAGCCAGAGCCGGATGTATCAATCGTCAGGGTGGCAATGTCATTCCGCATTGAAACTTTAATGGTGAATTCCGGTCCGGTTTCTTCGAACCACTCTGTTTGGTAATGTTTGCTGAGGCGCTCGACCACCGCTTTTTTCACAATCGACTGGCAGGCGCGCACGCTCCCCAGGGTGGATTTGACCGCGCTGCCCGTGACAGTAAACTGCCCATCTTTGGTGATCCAATCTTCCCAGGGCAGGTCTTTGGTCTGTTCAAACAGTTCGTCAAAGGTTACCGCGCTGAACTCACCGATCTTAAGCAGGACGCGGTCAGCAGCACGCAGCCATAGATTGGCGCGGGGGATATCTTCTACCTCGGCTTCGAATTCAACTTTGCCGGGGGAGACTTTGATTTGCTTAAAACCCAAAGCCCGGACTTCGCGTTTAACCACCGCTTCCATACCGAAGGTTTCAATTGCGATCAGGGTAATTTTTTCCATTTCTTCTTCCATTCAGGACCAATCAAGCCAGGTATTCTAGGTACTCTCTAGGTTGGTTATTCTGATGATCTTACTCTATTTTTCTAGGCTGGTAAACAGGAAACCCAGGTTGATCGAAAATTTGATCTTCCAGAGGCGATCGTTTATTTATCCTGAGTTAGTTTTAAGCTGCAGCAAATTCCATAGGATGCCGTACAGGACAACAAATACAGCAACGATTTCATATGTTCCCTCCTTGGGTTCTCTGACAAAGTGGATGTCTCTGGCAATAATTTGGTTATTGTCCCTCCAAAAATCGTCAGTAATCAGAAAGAGGAATATTTTTCCGGCGATCTTATTGCCGATAAAGGCTTTCTGCTTAGGGGGAGCGACCACTACCTAGTGCTTATCCTGCTAAGGCTGGTTAGTTTTTTACTCGTCCTCAATCTCGTAAAGATATTCTATGTCTAAATAATCCTGCATTGCCCGCAGCAGTTCCTGGTTGCTGCTGGTTTTAGGAACCAGATCGTCTGTGCCGGCGGCTTTGGTAAGTTCAATTTCCTTCTCATAGATGCCGCCTGTCATTGCGATGATCTTTGTTTGTTTCCCTTTTTCCGTTTCACGAACCCGGCGCGCAACCTCGTAACCGTTAATCCCGGGCATATGCATATCCAGCCAGATGAGGTCTGGTTGAGAGTCTTCAAATCGTTCCAGAGCTTCTTCGCCGTTGGCCGCTTCAATTACGGTGAAGCCGATATTTCTAAACAATCGAACAAGCAAGAAGCGAATGTCTTCATAATCATCGACGACCAATAATACCGGTGCCTGCTCTGGTTGGGCAAGCCCAATGATATTCCTTCTGGGGGTTATCTCCTGGGCTGCCGAAGGTGTGATTTCTTCAAATGGAATACTGAAGTAAAAACGTGAACCTTGATTGGGCTTGCTCTCTAACTGGATATTGCCACCCATGAGATGAATGATCTCCTGGCAAATATAGAGGCCCAACCCGGTGCCGCTTGAAGTCATTTCGTTGTAGCCCGCCTGTGAAAATGGTGTGAAAATATCATCAAGATAATCCTGGGAAATACCAATCCCTGAATCTTCTACTTCTATAAAAAGGTGGTCTGGCTGGTCTTCTGCCCGTTGTACGCGCAGAGAAACGCTGCCTGACTCTGTAAATTTAACTGCGTTAGACAGCAAATTGAGCAGTACCTGCTGCAGGCGCTGTTGATCCTGATAAATATACTGGGGAATATCGGGGGCAACCTCTAATTGAAATGCCAGACCCTTGCTTTTTGCGGTGAGTTCCATTAATTGAAACATATTCTGGATGGTTTCGGGTAAGTTCAAATCTGCGGGATGCAGCGCCACTTCGCCGGCGTCCAATTTTGAGAAATCAAGGATTTCGGAAATCAATGACAATAACAGATCGCCGCTCTTCGAGATCACGACCAAGGATTGAACTGTTTCTGGGATGGGGTCTTCTGTCAATTCGGAGAGCAGCAATTCGCTGTGTCCCATAATGGTTTTTAGCGGTGTACGGAATTCATGACTCATATTCGCAAGGAACAAATTTTTGGCATTTACAGCAGACAGGGCTTCATCGCGGGCGTTGCGGAAATCTTCGGTGCGCTCTGCAACCAATTCTTCCAGGTGGTGCTGATGCTGTTCTAACTTGGATTGCGTTTCATTCAAAGAGTGAATCATGGCGTTATATGCGTATGAAAGTTCTGCTATTTCGTTTTCACCAGAAAATTCAACATGGCCTTCCAGGTTGCCTGTCTGGGTAACAGCCTGAATATGATTCCGCAATTTATATATCGGGGAGAGGATTGCCTGGTTTACGTAAATCAAAGAAAGCGCGATCAGGATCAAATAAGAGAGGATCAAAGGAAGCAGTAACTCTTTCGTCGATGCTTGCGCCTGTGCTTCCAATTTGGCCATCGGGCGAATTGCGGTGATTTTCCATCCTATCTGCGATGTAGAAAAAATCACAAGGAGTTCTTCCTCATCCCAAGTTGTATACTCAATCACACCCTGTTCCTGGTTGAGGATTTCTCTGGAGATATCTGCGTTGAATAAATTGATGAAATGACGGTGGAGGTATTTCGGTTGATGATAGGCCAATATGACCCCATTTGAATTCGTGATCAAGAGATGATTGTCTGATGACCGTTTTTCAAATTCTGTCAGGTAGGCGGACAATTTATTAAGGGTGATATCCATCCCAACCACACCATATACTTCTCCATGGTCGTCCAGCAGGGCAGAAACTACCCCAATATTGATATCTTCATTGGTTATAGACTTATAAGGGAGGGTATATTGAATGGTGCCTGGGTTATCCTTCGCAAGTAAATACCATGGACGCAGGCGCGGGTCATATTTGGTTGGGATCGTGCGTGGGTGCGAGCGCACAAAGCTGCCGTTCTCCCTGCCCATGTAGACTGAGTTGATATATTCATGAGAAACTTTTACATCATTGAATAAGTCAATAATAGCAAGTTCTTCCTCGGTATAGTCATATTCAAAAGTGTCTGGGTTTGCCCTGAGGAAAGTGGTGAAATTTTTATGATCTTCAACCTGCACTATAGGGTTGCCGATCAGCGGCATCAGGTCACGGCGTGCTTCTACAATGAGTTCGGTCAGTGCAAAATCAAAATGGTTTAATTGTGTGATCGTTTCTTTTACTATGGTCTCTTTTTGGGCGGCCAGAATACGCGAATGCAAATTAAGGCTGAATAACAGTAAGGTAACCGCGCCAATTAGAATAAATGCAAAAATTATTTGGATTTGAAGTTTATAATGTTTACGCATAAATAATTGACTAATTTTACCTTAGAATTTATTTAGGCAAGGTTACAATCACGTTAGTTTTGTTACCAGAACCCCTGTTTTTCCAGGCTAATCCCAGTTAATCGCAGCGGTTTTGAGGATTTGCCTTTACTTCGAAACAGAATTTGATTCGATAATCTCGTGTAAATTCTTGACATCCGAACGAGCTAAAAACAAGTTTTTCATTTCAGGCTGATCAATCGTGCCAACAATGTAGGAGATAATCTCTTGTGCCTCGTAGAAATACCCAATAGCTTTATCCAGGTTTCCTTGCTGCCGTTCGAACTCACCAAGGTAGTAATTTATCTGCCACAACATGCGGCGGGACCCGATGTCTTGGGCGGCTTGAGCAGCCTCAAGTAAGATCTCTTGTGCTGCCTGAAATTCCTCAAGTTC
>JBDLJU010000161.1:0-7136 GCA_039714215.1 Chloroflexota bacterium
TACATTCCTAGTTGTGCCGACTTATCATAAGATAACGACAAAATTGTCTATTGGGCATATACTATAGAAAACTGATCGGAAAGGTATAAATAATGGAAAAGAAATTCTTCTCGCTTGGCGCATTTTTTGCCGGGCTGGCTGTTGCCACAGGTTCTTTTGGCGCACATGGGTTACAAAAGTTAGTTCCTGTTGAGAGTCTCACAGCATGGGAAAAAGCTGTTCGCTATCAAATGTATCATGCCTTTGCCCTCTTCTTTGTGGCATGGGCAATCACCCATTGGCGAGACCAGACCAGGCTGTTCAGCACGGCAGGCTGGGCATTTGTCCTTGGGATTGCTCTATTTTCTGGCAGCTTATATATCCTGTCATTGACAGGCACACTGACAGTGGCAGCGATCAACCTGGCCTACATCACTCCCGCGGGCGGCGTGGCTTTTGTGATCGGCTGGTTGATATTGCTCATCGCAGTTCGCCGCGCCTGACGACAGGAACTGAGAAAGAAAAAATCCGCAATGCGGCTTTTTTCTTTCTCACAATCGTAGCATCGCTAGCTCAAAATGAGCCTTCGATCCTTGTCTCCTTCTTCCATGCAGAATATTGACGAGAATAAGTAACTTTACAGACCTCAACATCCATCTTGTACTTCTCGAGGATTGAGAGATTTTCCTCGAGGGAAGACTCCTCGAAAACAGAAATCGCAAGTTTATAATAATTTGGAAGCTCTCGGCAAGCCCGGTACAGGGCTGTGCGCTGCTCTTCATTGAGGTCCTCATCCAGATCGACACGAGGCGACTCAATTTTTGGGTTTATTTTTCTGGCAGCTTCAAGAATTTCAGGTTTCTTTAGTACATGGATCGCAATCATTAATATTGCATCTTCCAGGAAATTTCCGGGTGTCGGAATCCAGGTAACTTTTTCAAGTTTAAATTCACCTTCGACACCAATATTTTGATTCACCAGCACCCAGGCAGGCCTTGAGTTCTCTGATAGAAACAAAAAATGCGTGGGATTAATCCCACCGTGGTTTGGATGTGGATGTCCTATCAGGATTTGAGCAGTAAATGTTCCCATGATTATCCTTTTAATTTTCTCTTATTATATAGCAGAAAAATAAATTTCGATTATACTGTTGGAATATAACTAAAATATTCATAAAAGTACGAGAAAAATGATGCAAACAGAAAAACAAGACGGACAACAAAGAAAAAACATTCAGGTCGGCAGTATCGTGGAGATCGTGCAGAAGCACGACCAATCCACTGGAAAACTCACCGAAGGTGTGGTCCAGAGAATTTTGACCAAATCCCAATCCCACCCCCACGGAATCAAGGTAAAGTTGGCTTCTGGGAAAGTCGGACGGGTGAAGAAGGTCTTATGAGCACAGGACAGGCCAACAACCCCCTGCACGGGGTCACTCTGGAGATGATCCTCAACCGGCTGGTTGAGTATTATGGCTGGGAAGAAATGGGGCGACGGATCAACATCCGCTGTTTCACCAGCGACCCTTCGGTAAAATCCAGTCTAAAGTTTTTACGAAAAACACCATGGGCCAGACAAAAGGTTGAAGAGTTATATCTCTCAATCCATGATGAAATTACCAACATATAAATTCTTATTTTAAGACATGGCATTCGTCTGCAGGACACCCTTTCTCTGACTTTCCGAAAGCAGCGAAGGGGTGTATAATTTTAACCTACCGCACCGCTGATTTTGGACTCCTCCGACCCGCTGTGCGGACATAAAAAGAAGAAAAAATATGATGAAAAATAAATTCTTTTTGCTCATTTTAATTGTGTTAACTGCCTGCTCGGCTGCCCCCGAAATCCAAGAAAATCCACCGAATCAGCAGGACTCGATTTCCCTACCCAGTACAAACACACCATTGGTTCAGACACCCACTTTGCCACCAACAGCAACAATACCCTTAACCGCGACCAGCCCTAATCAAGTGATGGTGATGACCAACGAAGAGCCAGACCTGGTAGCGACTTCATTAAATTTCCAAATTGACGAATACGAGCTGACACTCACTGCGGCAGCAAATCAGATTGAGACTCTGCAATCACAGCGCTCAACGCTGATCCCCGCCGCAACCTCCGCTTCCAGCTCCAGTTCATCGTCAAGCTCTGGTTATGTGATCCCATCAAATGTATATACCGTCACGATTATCGATGACGCCTTCTTGGAAATCACCAAGATGAATAACAACAAGGACGCACCGATCATGGAGCAGGTCCAACCACAGATCAGGCTCGATCCTGGTTTTCAAACATGGGTGTACAAAAGCCATATTGCCGCAGACGGCGGGGGCCGATACTATGAAGTCTATGACCCAGATGGACAATCCGCGGCCCGATATTATTTGCGAGCGATTGATATTCAGATCCGGATGTCATACGGCAGCCCACCGCCGGCAACTTACCCCATGGACGTGGTTAAAGTCAAGGCAACCAGCAATGTGATCGCTTACTATGCGATTGGCCTCGACAGCAAAGGCAAGCCAATCATGGAAGCATTTCAGCCGCGGCTCACCTACGGCATCGGAGACACGATCTTTGTGCATGCCAGCCGGGTGCTTGCTACCGGAAATATGCGCTTTTTAGCGCTCTACGATCCAGACGGAAAATCATCCCTATATATCGTCGCATCCAAAGTTGAGTTTTTGAAGATATGGGATTGATCCGTTTAAAACATTCCATAAATACTTTTCTAAGATCTTTAGGAGTCTAATTAAATGTCCGATTACCTTTTCAGGGGATCATTAAAAGATATTGATCCCAAAATTCACGACCTCGCCGAAATTGAATCCGAACGTCAATTCCGCAAATTGATCTTGATTCCCAGCGAGAGTACCTCACCCCTGGCAGTCCGAGAAGCGCTTTCCACAACTTTTCATAACATTTATGCCGAAGGGTACCCAGAAGAAAGCAGCCGCACCCTCACCGAAGAACAGATCTTTGATTATCAAGACCGCCTGGCATACTACCGGCGCTTTTCTGATCCGCGCTACTACAAAGGCGTCGAGTATGCCAATATTGTAGAGACACTCGCCAGGCGCAGGGCAGCAGAAGCATTTGCTGCAAACGGCGTCGAAGCCGATGAAATCTATGTCAATGTTCAGGCATTATCAGGCGCTCCTGCTAACAATGCGGTCTATCACGCCCTGGTCAAACCCGGCGATACTGTAATTGGGATGGACCTGCTGCACGGCGGGCACCTCTCCCATGGTTCACCGGTCAACCGGTCAGGCAAATACTACAATATTGTTCACTATACCGTTGATCCCGAAACTGAAAAGATCAGCTACGAGCAGATTGAACAGCTTGCCCAGGAACACAAACCGAAGATGATCATCGCCGGCTATTCCTCGTATTCCTGGCAAATCGATTGGCAGAGATTTAGAGACATCGCCGATTCTGTTGGGGCTTACCTGATGGCAGACATCTCTCATGTTGCTGGTCTCATTGTCGGCGGTCAGTTCCCCTCACCGATCGGGATTGCCGATGTGGTCACCACCACCACGCATAAAACCCTTTGTGGTCCACGCGGGGCATTGATCATGACCACCAACCGCCTGCTCTCCCGCAAGATTGATCGGGCGGTATTCCCCGGTGAGCAAGGCGGCCCGCACGTCAACGTATTTGCAGCCCTGTCTGTAGCATTGAAACTGGCCCAGGACAAATCCTTCGCCAAACTTCAGAAGCAGATCATTAAAAACGCAGTCGCCCTCTCCAATCGCCTGGAGGCACGCGGCTTCAGGATTCCATTTGGCGGCACCGACACCCACCTGATCAATATCGACGTGACAAACGTCAAGGGCCCAGACGGCACCTCCCTCTCCGGCGACCAGGCTGCCAGGATCCTAGATCTGGCGGGGATCGTGGTCAACCGGAACACAATCCCAGGTGACCGTTCGGCCTTGAACCCCAGCGGTTTACGCCTGGGCACTCCCTGGATCACTCAGCGAGGTTTTACGGAAAAAGAATCTGAGCAAGTGGCTGATCTGATCGCTGACCTATTACTCGCCTGCGAACCCTACCGCCAGAAATCCTCCCGGAGGAGAAACCAGCGGACGAAAGTTGATTTCAAAGTTTTCGAAGAAGTGAAATCTAAAGTTCACCAGATGGCGATCTCCGCAGGGATTGATTACCAACCCAGCGAGCACACCTACCCACACTTTTACTTCCTCGAAGACCAGCCTCAGTTCCCGGGTGATTTAACCACTTTTAAATTTTCAACCCAAGATGCATCTCCGTTCCTCAACTTTGTTTTGAGCAGCGACCTGGATGGATTAGAAATTGGCAAAGCTCAGCACACTCAAATTAACGCACCGAACGGTACGATCAGCGGGGTAGTCAAAAAAACCACTGATCTCGATTACCTGCTGCAAATCCCCAGTAAAGAGAGCATCTATCTGGCGACCTGGCTGCGTGACCTCTCGGATGGCTTTATCAAGTTTGATAACGACCTGCTCAAGAAGCTTCCGGGGCAGGTAGTGATCGTCGAGGTCGAAGCAGAGCCATTCAACGCTGAAGATCAATCCCCGGTGGCTGACGGCAAACCATTCTACATCGGCATGCCGGACAGCAAATCCTCCGCCCTGCCCGAGTTCAAATGGGAAGAGCCGCAGGATCCCCCAGAACAAAAAACCGCCCTCAACCAGACCCACCGTGATTTTGGTGCCAAGATGGTGCCCTTCGCCGGCTGGGATATGCCTGTGTGGTACACCTCGGTCGTTGAAGAGCATCTCGCCGTAAGGCAGGCTGCCGGGTTATTTGATGTTTCCCATATGGGCGTATACCAGGCAGAAGGCCCCGATGCACCAATCTTCCTTGATTCAGTCTGCAGTAACGATATCGGCAGTCTCGGTATTGGAGAATCGCTCTACACCCACTTCCTGGACGCAGAAGCCAATGTGATCGATGATTTATTGGTCTACCGGCGCTCCTCAGACAAATACCTGGTTGTGGTGAATGCATCCAATGATGATAAAGACTGGGCGTGGTTGAATGCATTATTGGAAGGAAAGGCGCTGATTGACCGGGGACGTCCCGGATCATTGGCCTACGGCCGCAATGTGGTCTTGCGCAACCTCAGAGACCCCAAAGCAGGCAAGGATATGCGCGTCGACATTGCCCTGCAAGGCCCGAAGGCGAGAGACATATTACTCTCCCTCGATGTAGACAAAGCCACCCGCAAGAAGATCACCAAACTGCGCCGCACAGAGTTGTGCGACGCGATCGTCGGTGGATTCGACCTGGTTGTTTCCCGCACCGGATATACCGGCGAGAGCATGGGATTTGAGCTGTTCATCCATCCAGACAAAGCAGTTGAGTTGTGGAATGCCCTTATGAAAGCCGGAGAGGCGCAAGGAATCAAGCCCTGCGGTTTAGGCGCTCGCGATTCATTACGCACCGAGGCTGGCCTCCCCCTGTACGGGCACGAAATGGGCGGTGACGACAACTTATCCGTCGGCGACGCTGGATTCCGCACCTACGTGAAAACATACAAACCGTGGTTCATCGGCCGTGAGGCTTTCCTCAAGAAAGAAGCAGACCGAAAATCTAAGGTGATCCGCTTCCGCTTTGATGACAAAGGTGTCAGGATGGCACACCTCGGAGACCCCGTACTGGACAAGCGCGGGCGCACGATTGGCCATGTCACCAGCTGTGCTGTGGACATGGATGGCTACCTTACCGGCCAGGCCTATGTTGATTTGAAGAGCTCTAAGAAAGGCACCGAAATCCTCATCTACCAGAGCGCCACGGAGAAAATTAGCAAGGCGCCAGCTTTATTGGAAAAGGGTGATCGCACCAGCGTCCCGAATTCGGCCAAGATCCTTAGTCGTTTTCCGAAGTTATAAGCCAAATGAGCCTCTCCATCTACGTGGGGAGGCTCATTTTATTGATCGAACTAAGTTCGATTTTTTACTCGATTTCAAATCAGATTATCGTCTCGATAAGGAGAAAGTAGTGGAAAATATTTGGGAAAAAAGCTTCTCAAAAAGAACACAAAATATGCAAAGTTCAGCGATTCGTGAACTGCTGAAAATCTCAAATTTACCGGGTGTGATTTCTTTCGCTGGAGGGCTGCCCTGCCCATCCGTTTTTCCAATTGAGGAATTCCGGTCAGCCTGTGAAAAAGTCCTCCTGGAAAACGGCGATGAAGCACTGCAGTACAGCACCACAGAAGGAAATTTACAGCTGAGAGAACTAATTTGTAAGTTCTCCGCCAGTTTTGGAATCAAAACTGCTGTTGAGAACACGTTGATCACCAATGGCTCTCAGCAGGCCTTGGATTTGATCGGGAAGGTATTCATCGACTCCGGTGATAAAATCCTGGTTGAGGGCCCCACCTACCTTGGTGCAATCCAGGCATGGAAAGTATACGGTGCTCAGTTCATTACCGTTGAAACTGACGATTACGGCATGATCCCGGAATCTCTTGAAGAAAAGATGGCTGAGGATCCCAAGCTGCTTTACCTGCTGCCAAATTTCCAAAATCCAACGGGCTGCACGCTTTCAATGGAACGCCGGGAGAAAATCCTGGAAATCGTCACCCGCTACAACATCCCCGTGATTGAGGATGACCCCTATGGGCAGCTGCGCTTCGAAGGGGAAGACCTCCCAACAGTCTTAACCCTGGACGGAAAACATCGTGGCACAAGGGGAGAAGCTTATGACGGCAATATCATCTATTTGAGCACCTTTTCGAAAGTGCTCGCACCTGGCCTGCGGCTTGCCTGGGTGATCGCCCCAAAAAATGTGATCTTCAAATTGGTCCAGGCCAAACAAGGGTCCGATTTACACACATCTACCTTCTCACAAATGATCGCTTATGAGGTTGCCAAGGATGGGTTCTTGGAAAAGCATGTGGGTGTGATCCGTGATGTCTACCGCAGGCGTCGCGATTTGATGCTTGAGATGATCGATGAAATGTTCCCGGAAGAAGCAAGCTACATTCGCCCAGAAGGCGGCCTGTTCTTCTGGGTCAGAGCGCCGGAGAAAATCAATACTGAAGAGATGCTCCCAAAAGCTGTGGAAGCAAAAGTTGCTTATGTGCCTGGTTCCCCATTCTATGCAAACGGCGGCGGGCCCAATACGATGCGGTTGAATTTCTCCAATGCCTCTGAAGAG
>JBDLJU010000162.1:0-7002 GCA_039714215.1 Chloroflexota bacterium
GATCCTAATCATCTTCGGGATCTTCCTCATCAGACTCATCATCTGGTTCTTCGTTGTCTGATTCTTCGCTCCCGGAATCGCCATCATCAGGCTCTTCGTCATCATCTGGCTCTTCATCACCATCAGACTGCGGATCATCATCGGGTTCTGAAGTTGATTCAGGGGTTGAGTCTGACGACTCTACATCTTCCTCATCGTCACCCGGCTCCCCGGTTTCGTCTGAGAAATCTTCTGACTCATCTTCAGCCGCTTCAGAGCTTTCTTCACTCTCGTCCTCAGGTTCCTCATCCGGTTTGTCGAGTTGATCTTGATCACTGTAATCTTCAATTTCATCGAACAAATCATCGAGCTGATCATCTTCGTCAGAGATGCCTTCGCCGGAAGAGAGTAATCCTTCAGCTGCTGAGATATGCTCATCCAGGTCTGAGAAAAAGTCATCTGAAAGCTCGGAAGAATTTTCGGAACCAACGGCTCCCAGTTCTTCCAGACGTTCTGCAGCAAATTCCAGATGGAGTTTGAGCCGCTCAGCGTCAGACCCGGCAAACACCAACTTGAGGTCCTCAATCCAGATTTTAACCGGATAAAGCTGCTCACCTGGGAGGGCTGTCTGGGCAGCACTGGCAGTGATTGCGCCAGTTCCAAAAACTGACCCGATCATGATTAATGCGATTGTTAAGTTTCGGAGCTGCAGCTTTGCCTGGTTGCTACGAAGATTAAGACGCCATTTTTGCTGAATCGATACGGGTTGGGGTAAAGATTCCGCTTCTTTAAGAAATGCTGCCCGCCCGCGGGCAGCTGCTTCAGCATCACGCGGCGGGGTTTCCCGCAGGGCTTCCAGCCGGTTGATCATCTCGTCAGGTTTAGATGTTCGATTTTTTTTCATCAGATTATCTCTGTATTACTGCTCAGAATTCTATTTAATGAAGCCAATCCTCTGTGCTGCAGGGCTTTGACGGCTCCGACCGGTTTATCCAGGGCTGCGGCGATCTCTTTGTTTTTCCAACCTTCCAAAAACTTCAGCATAATCACCTGGCGTTGTTCTGCGGTGAGCAGCTCCAGGGCTACCCGGATCGTTTTCTGTTCAATGTTGAGGAAAGCCTTTTCCTCTGGTCCGGCAGCCTTGCTGGGAAGCACTTCATCTTCCAGCGGCAGTTCCGGCGGCGGCTTGCGCCTGTACTGGTCGGTGATCCAGTTGTGGGCAATCCGGAAAAGGTATGCTCGAAGGTGATCCCGGGGGCCTTTATTGCTGTGCAAGGCCTTAAGGAAGCGGCTGAATGTTTCTGATACACAATCTTCTGCCTGGTTTTGATCACCAAGCTGCCGGTAGGCGTAGCGATAAAGCTCTACCTGGTAGCGATCATAGATCTCCGCCAGGGCGGCCTGGTCAAACCTTTTTGCTTCTTTGATTAATTGCTTTTCTGTTGCCAAAATATTTCACCCTTTAAGACGCAGGGATGGTGGTTTAGATACGGGTAGTTGATTAAATGAACAGCTGAAATTTTGACCTTTAAACCAGAGGATTTCTTACCTACTTATAAAATTCAATATTCAGTGATGACCTGTAAGTGTCGGTTGCTTGCGGCACCTCAAGGTGCTGCTTTCACTTCGTTCAAGTCTGGTACACCGATTTGCTAACTGAGCCTAAAGGGGTCTCCGATCTCGTTTTCTCTCAGTATATCCAATCATGATCAAGATGCTCCTGTTCCCTATCTGTTTACCCTGTGCTCGCTTTGTGGGGCTCACAATGCTCACATAGTTTCTTTCAAGCGCCAAATTCAATCTCAATAGTTTTATTGATCCAGGCAATCTGTTTTATCAACCCCCCTACCCCGATCAGCGCAAAGCGCTGATTCAGGAGAAGAGCACAAAACGCTCTTCTCCACACTTTGTGTATTATGTTTATGTGGAGGCTGAGCTTCCACCGATTCAGTGGACACAACTAATGTCCTGATAAAGTACACTAGAATAATCAGGAGAAGCAAAATGATCATAAGGAAATACCGAACCTATCCCGATGAGTTCAAACTGGAAGTGCTGGAATTACTAACAAGCAGTGGAAAGAGTTCCAAACAGATCGAGAGAGAACTGAGAATCACCCCCGAATTGGTAGTTAAATAGCGAGACAGGCATAGCGGACAGGTATCATCGTTTCGGGCGTTCCGCCTCCAACACCCAAAAGGGTTATGTAGATAAAACCCGGGTGTGACCACCCAGGTTTTACCAAATCAGACATCGTTCGATCAAAAAAAGGCGATGGGATCATCGCCTTTTGGGTGTGTTATCTCTGGTTACCGCCGTTTTCGCCCGCCCTGCTTTCCGCCAGATTTTGAGCGGCGCTTGCTGCTGCCGCTGTAGCGCTTCTTTTTAGAGCTTTCTTTGCGCTTGGCGGTGGTGCCGATCGGCGGCAGTTCCGGCGGGTGGTGCATCCAGTCGTGGTACTCGTCATCGAGGAGCATGGCGAGCAACGCCAGGCCGTGTTCCCCCCCGGCGAGCTGCTGGGCAAGCGGAACAAAACGCTGCATGCGCTCTATCTTCAGGCGGTCACGGTCTCGCAGCCTGGCTTCCAATTGGGCAACCAATCGCTGGGCGACCAGCGCTTCAACCTCTTCTACCAGGGGTGCTTCTCGCTGCTCAAACTCGATCTTATAGCGGGCAGCAATGCGTTTGAGCATCTTTTCTTCGTTGTAATCGGTCAGCAGGATCGCGGTCCCGCTGGCGCCGGCCCGGCCGGTGCGCCCTGCCCGGTGAATGTAAGCTTCATGGTCATCGGGGGGCTCATATTGGATCACGTGAGTCAAATCTGGGATATCGATCCCACGGGCGGCAACATCGGTCGCTACCAGGAAGCGCAGCTTGCCGCTGCGCACGCGCCGGAGCACTTCATCGCGTTTGTTCTGCGAGAGGTCCGAGCTGATCTGGTCTGCGTTGTAGCCAAAGCGCTGCAAGACGCGGGTGACATAAAAAACTTTGTCCTTGGTATTACAGAAAACAATCGTCTGGTTGGGGTTTTCCTGTTCAATGATCCGCACCAGGATGCGGTCTTTCTCCATCCCAGGCACGCGGTAGTAAATGTGTTCAGTATCTTCGACATGGACCTGATCAACACTCAGCCGCAGCAAATAGGGGTCGTTTAAAAACTGCTGGGTGAGGCGGATGACCTGCGCCGGGAAGGTGGCGGAGAACATGCTGGTGTGAATTTTGCGCCTGGGGAGGAACTCCTGGACACGCACCATGTCGGGGTAAAAGCCCATCGACATCATCCGGTCCGCTTCATCAAATATCAGATAATCCAGCTGGTCCAATTTTAAATTGCGTTTGATCAGGTGATCGAGGATCCGCCCCGGGGTGCCAACCACCAGGTGGGTGCCTTTCTTGAACGCATCGATCTGGGGTTTATAGCTCGATCCGCCGTAAACGGCGACCACCCCAAAATCTGATTTACCCGCTAAAGCTTTCGCATCAGCAGTCACCTGCTGGGCCAGCTCACGGGTGGGGACCAGGACCAAAGCCTGGCAGGCTTTCTTTTTGAAATTGATCTTTTCCATCAGCGGCAGAATAAACGCGCCGGTTTTCCCGCTGCCGGTCTTGGCCTGGGCGAGCAAATCTCGACCGGCGAGCATGTAAGGAATCCCATGCTGCTGCACCGGGGTGAGACTGCCCCAACCAACCTGGTCAGCGGCTGCTTTCATCGTGGGGGATAAAGTATCGATGGTTACGGGGGGTAAACCGGGTTCAATTTCCTCTTGAGTCTCTTGTTCTTTTTTTCCAAAATTTTCCATTTCGTTCCATTTCATCATACAGAATATTTTCTGTTTAATAGTCAAATATTTGAAGGAATTTTCGATTCACTTCAACACCCAGCTTACCACATACTCGGTAAGCGCGTCAGGTTTTTGAATGCCTGGTTCCTCTCTCTTCCAGTCACCGGCAAGCCCGATTTCTTCAGCGCTGAGTTGATAATGCAGCATCGCAATCCCCATATCGAGGCGCTGCATGTCGGCAACCGTCACCCATTTCACCAGGGCATCATCACGGTAGCCCGGCGTGCGCTGTAAATATAGATGCGACCGGCTGCCATCCCGCACGATCCGCCAGGGCTGCTTGTTGGACGCAGAGGGCGCCTGGCGCACCATCTCCAGCGGCACCGCGTACTCTCCTGCCCGGCTTTTTACGAGCGGATGGGAAAAATCACCCTCGAAGAATAAAGTTTCGAAAGGTTCCCGCCGCTCAATGTTTTGATCCCTGCGGCGGATGATCTCAATCCAGCGGCGGCGGTCGGCCGGCAGGCCCAACGCAGTGACCGCGGGAACGAGCTCATCTGCTTCCGCGGAGATTTTCTGGTGGAAGCTGCTCTTGGTGAAGGTCCCCCCCAGCCAGCAGGTCCCCAGCCCCAGCCGGGTCGCCTCGAGGATGATCTTCTCCATCTGGTATCCATAATCTTCCAGGTCCAGTTCTGCAGGCCTGGTCGCCCCGATGATAAAACCAGGAGGGTTCTTTATGTAGCCATAGGTGCCAAGTTTCTTCAATGCAGATCTGTCGTCCTCAGCTGCGGCAGCCAGCTCAAAACGCTGTTCGGTCCCAAATGGACCTGCCGGTAAAGCTGTGATGAACTGCCTGAGTGCTGATTGAATTTCAGCAGGGATCGAGACCGGCTGATAATTCCGGCAGGAATAACGCTGCTGCATAATCGTGGTGATTGCTGTTGAGGGCATGGCTACTTCTAAAGATCTCGCGGATTGGTTGACAAGGCCTGGCATCAAAATAAGCCCAGGTAATTTTCTGGGAGTATTGTACACCAACCGGCCCCGTTTGATTTAGAACCGTGCCCCGGAGGTGGAAGTTAACAAGATTAATCTTCAGCTAATTATTTAAGAGATGAGATGAAATACAATCAATATTGGAGCTGATCAATCAATTGCTGAGGAGAACAATGAAAAAGTGGATTTTGTTGTGCATTTGTGTCCTTTTTACGATCGGGATTGGGGGCTGCGCGGAGCAGCAGCCGATCAATCAACCGCCGACTGATATCCCCGCGACCGAGATAGTTCCGATAGCGAGCAATACGCCTGAAATCATGCGTCGCACCGAAAGCATCCCATCGGGTGCCCCGGCAAGCATCGATGGACGAATCGAGGACGGCGAGTGGGGAGACGCCGCAGCATTTGAGCTGAGCGACGGCAGCCTGCTGTACCTCAAGTATGCGGAGGGAGCGCTCTACCTGGCGGTTGATGGACTTGTGCCTGGCACCGTCAATGTGGGCGTGCTCAAGGATGGGGATCTCTGGATCCTGCATTCCTCTGCCGCGCTGGGATCTCTGGTGTTCAAACCATTCGAGGATCGCTGGGAACTTGAAAAAAACTGGGCATGGTGCTGCCGGAGTAATTCTGGGGGGAGCGAGGTTGAAGCTTTGTTGGCCGCCGAAGGATGGATGTCGCACAACCAATTTGTGGGCAATGAACTGCAAACCGAGTATCTGATCCAGGTTCAGGAAGAAATAATTATTACCGTGACCTATTTATTCAGAGATGGCAGCGGGGCAGCTTTCTGGCCCGTGGATTTGAATGAAGAAGACCTGCTGCAGTTTTCCTCCCCACCCCAGGTAGGAGATCGGGCAATTTTTTCAGATGATGGTTGGGTAAAAATATTGGTCAGCAATTGATCGTCGTTGATCGCGTAAGCCAAACGATCCAAAATTTTGGTCCAGATAGGGCTTGACTTAATCTTTACTTACTAGTATTATTAACTTAGTAATACTAGTAAGTATCACATATTGTCAACTTTACAAGAAAGGAATCAAAATGACCGATCCAGATCAATTGGATAAAAAATTCCAAAAGGAGATCACTTCCGGGATCGCATCACTGGCGCTGCTCAAGGTAATGGAACGCAGCGATGAGCCGATGTACGGCTACCAGGTAGCGAAACTGGTTGGGCCCGATGACGGACGAGAGCCAATCCTCAAACAGGGCGCGCTCTACCCGGTGCTGCGATCTCTCGAAAAAAGCGGCTTGCTGACCAGCTCAGTAGAACCTTCAGTCTCCGGACCGCCGCGGCGCTACTACACGATCACCGGCGACGGGAGGACCACCCTGCTGCGTTGGGTTTCGATCTGGCAGGATGCGAAAACCTTTGTCGACCACATTCTCGAAGGAGAACTGCTATGAGCTACACAATTGATAATTATTTGGACGAATTAAAACAAGCGCTGAAAGGCAGCGACAAAGCGATCATCCAGGATGCGCTGGCGGACTCGCAGGAACACCTGAGCACCGCGCTTGAAGATGCCCTGGCAGGGGAGCAGGACCAGGATGAAGCGTTGGCTTTGTCTCGAATCATTGCGCAGTACGGCACTCCCGAAGAGACCGCCGCGGCCTATCGAGAGATCGAAATGCGGACGGCCACCAGCTACGCCGCTAAACCTGCCCGATCAAAAAGCGCGATGGCATCCTTCTTCGGGATCTACAGCGACCCGCGCGCCTGGGGCGGGATGCTGTATATGTTGATCTCGCTGCTGCTGGGCGTGGTTTACTTTGATTGGGCGATTGTGGCGCTTTCGATCACGCTGGTATTTATCATCATCCTGGCGATCTTTTTCCGCAGTGTGGCCACGTTTTATCTGCTCTCCATCGAAGGCCTGGCACTGATGGAAGGCCGCATCGTTGAAGCGCTCCTGCATGTGCGCATGCCGCGCCGCCCGCTGCTCCATCCCAAAGACCTGCCCTGGAAAGAGCGCCTCAAACACCAGATCTCTGATCAGCTTACCTGGAAGAAGCTGCTCTATATGCTGCTCTCGATGCCTCTCGGGGTGATCTATTTCAGCGCGATCATCACCATGCTTTCGCTGTCCTTTGCCGGCTTCTTCGCCCCCGTGCTCCAGGAGGTATGGGGAGATCCAATCCTCAGATTTGGCAGCCTGGATTACTTCATGCCAAACGCGGCCTACCCCGTCTCGATCCTGGCAGGCATGCTGCTGCTTACTTTAACATTGCATTTTTCGAAGGG
>JBDLJU010000163.1:0-6996 GCA_039714215.1 Chloroflexota bacterium
GAAACGATCCGGCGCGAAGCAGCCCGCTATGGCGCGCAGATCACCCACAGCGAGCTGATCGGGTTAATCCCTCAGCAGGCTTTGATCGACGCCGCTGCCTGGTACCTGCAGCTCGATGATTTCAGCGAAGAGCAGGTGCTGGAGCAGCAAATCCAGCTCAAGATCGCCGAGCAAGGAACAGTCTCCGATGCCGGCTTCCTGGATGGATTGGCTGCCGGGACTGCCACACCGGGGGGCGGGTCAGCCGCTGCCTACAGCGGGGCAATGGCGGCCAGTCTGACGGCAATGGTCGCCCGGATCACCATCGGGAAAAAGAAATATATTGAAGTTGAAGATCAGATGAAGGCGGTTGTTGAGCAGGCAGAGCAATTAAAAACGGAACTGAATGCCGCTGTGGCCCAGGATTCGGCCGCCTTTGAAAAAGTAATGGCAGCTTATGGCCTCCCGAAGGTAACCGATGCCGAAAAAGCAGCTCGTTCCGAGGCAATCCAGGCAGCAACGATGGGCGCTGCCGAGGTGCCGCTGACCGTGGTTGAAAAACTGGTCAAGGTCCTCGGGTTAACGCAACAGGCAGCCGAAGCTGGCAATCTCAACGCGATCACCGATGCGGGCTCAGCCGCAGCCCTGGCTCAGGCCGGGGTGACCGGAGCAAGCCTGAATGTGCGGATTAACCTTGGAAGTATCAAGGACCAGAAAGCTGTGAAAAAATTGACTGCCCGGTTGGCAGATTTAAATCAGCAGGCGGAGCGTTATTTGGCTGCGATCCGGACTGCAGTTGAGGAGCGAGGGGAGATCACGTATTAACCTGATTTATGCGCATTTCCAGATTGGGTCAATTCTCCACGAATGAAATGGTGAGATCAAAATTGAACATATTGCTGCTGATTGCAACCATTTTTTTGGTTGGCGGATGTGCCCTGCCTTCAGGTATCCCGGGGGTAGCCTACGACGGCATCCCAACGATCACGCCCTTAATCCCTACCCCAACTTCATTGGATGATCCCACCTGGACACCCAGCCAAACCCCGACCGCCACGCTCACAGAAACCCCGCCCCCCAGCCAAACTCCAACCCTCGCTCCGACGCTCACACCGAGTCCGACAGTAGCGCCTCTCAGCCTGTGGGTGGCGCCTTACCTGCCTGCTGAGCTCACCCGTGGGTTGGTTGCCCCTTTTCCGCTGTCTCTCTCGGACGATCCTGCCGGCGTTGACCTCAAATTGGATATCGGCGATGGAAATGTGGTCACCCGGTTGATCTATGCCCTGACGGTACCATTTCCCAGCCTGGAGGAAGAAACCAGCCTGGAGGATCTGTTCGAGGCCTGGACTGAAAGCCCCAGGGGGATCTTCCGTTCAACCCATTTGTATCTTTCCGAAGCAACCTATGTGGTTTTCACCCGCTGGTGGGGACCGCCGAGTACTGACTTTGTCCAGATCCTGCCCGAGGACCAAATTCTCGAAGCCACCTGGAAAGAAGGCGCGGCCTGGGCGTTAGTTCCTTTCGAAAAGTTAGAGCCAGGCTGGAAGGTGATCACCGTGGATGGTGATAATCCCATCTGGAAATCTTTTGACCCTGAATTCTACCGTTTAAGCATGCCAGTCTCGCTCAAAGGCAGCGACCAACAATCCGTAGCTGAGCTGACAGATGCCCTGGCGCTCAGCGTGCCGACGCCTTTCAATCGAGATCGGGATAAGCTCACCACCGTGGTGCTTACCGGGGTAACTGCCCTGGTGCGGGCGACTGCAACCGAGATGGAAATCAAGGGGATTGTCTATCCGGCCCTGGATGTTGGCGATATGTTCCGGGAGGCGGATATCCTCCACATCAGCAACGAAATTCCCTTTGCTGAAGCCTGCCCTGAACCTGATTACTCAGACTCCGACCTGATCTTCTGCAGTTCTCCAGATTATATGCTCCTGCTTGAGGCGATTGGTACCGATGTGGTCGAACTCACCGGGGATCACTTTGGCGACTGGGGTACCAAGGCGGTGCTCTACACCCTGGAGCTTTACGATGATGCCGGGATTCGCTATTACGGCGGCGGAGAGACGGTGGAAGAAGCGCAAACCCCGCTGATCATGGAGCATAACGACAACCAGATCGCCTTTATGGGCTGCAACGCCAAAGGCGGCACTTACACACCGTTGATCAAAGGCTGGCCGGGGGCGGTTGACTGCCGCTTTGATGATGTCATCCCGCTGCTCAACCAATTGGACCTGGAAGGCTACCTGACGATCATGACCTTCCAGCACTATGAATACTATTACTTTGACCCCAACTACATTTTGGAATACGATTTCCGCCTGGTGGCGGATGCCGGCGCTGATATCGTCAGCGGCAGCCAGGCCCACCAGCCCCACGGCATGGAATTTTATAACGGCAGCACCTTATTCTATGGTCTGGGGAACCTGTTCTTCGACCAGTACAACGTCAGTGAAGATACCGCCCGGGCATTGATCACTCGCAATGTGATCTATGATAACCAGCATATCAGTTCAGAGATTTTTACGATATATTTTAAAGACTACTCCCGTCCCCGCTACCTGATCGATACCGAACGCAGGCTGCTGTTGTGGGAAGTCTTCGCCGATAGTGAATGGGGCGGGCTGACCTATGGGCAGTAAGCGGCCATCGCGCCCGGAGTGGACAGGATCATACTCACCAGACCAGACTGGATAATTATTTCCTATGGATGATCATAAACCCGCAAGATCTGACAGGTTGAAGCAGCAGCTTTCTGCTGCCTGGGAAGGGGTTAAGCACAGCGCGGCTGGTCTCAGGTTCGAGAGAGGCCTCCCCTGGCGGATCGCCGCGGGGATGGGCGTGCTTGTGCTGCTCACCGCTTTAATTTTCGCCAGGGAAGCGCACAGCGGTTTAGGCTTCTGGCTTGATCTGCTCCTCGCTTTGCTTGCCGGGCTGCTCGGCTATGGCCTGTCGCTGCTGGTGGGATTGATCCTGCTGCGCCTGGTCCGTTTTCTCCTGAGGCAAACCCATCCCTTGATTATCGTCTCGGTCGCGGCTGCGGTGGTTATCCAAATTTATTATTGGGATGATAACTACTGGGTCAATTATCTGCTGGCTGGTGGGGTCGTGGGGACTTTTGCCTCGCTCAGCGCCGCCTACCATCTCTTCAAAGATCACCGCGCGCAGGGGAGCGCGATCTGGCAGAAAATTGGATTCGCCATCTTGCTGACTGCCGGTGTGTGCGGTGTGTATGGGATTGGCTGGCTGTTTATCGCCCCGGGGTTTGATGCCGCCACGCTGCCCGGCGAATTCCAACCCGGGCCTGCGACCCTGCAGGCGGATAATCCCACCCAGCCGGGAGCGTATCCTGTCAGCAGGCTGACCTACGGCAGCGGCACAGACCTGCGCCGTGCCGCGTATGGGGCTGAAGTTGATATCCTCACGGAGAGCGTCAGCGGGGCTTCATACGTTAATTTTGATGGCTGGAATGAGAAAATCCGAGAGTGGTATTGGGGTTTTGGTACGGATGCGCTGCCGCGCAACGCCCAGGTGTGGTATCCGCAGGGGGAGGGACCGTTCCCCCTGGTGCTGATTGTGCACGGCAACCACGCGATGACTGATTTCTCGGAAGACGGGTATGCCTACCTGGCTGAACTGCTCGCCAGCCGCGGCTTCATTGTCGCCTCGGTGGATCAGAATTTCCTGAACCTCAGCCTGTACGGTAAAGCCAGGTATGAGAACGATGCCCGCGCCTGGCTGCTGCTGCAGCATCTGGAAGTCTGGGAGGCCTGGAATTCCCAACCGGGTTCGATTTTTTACAATAAAGTGGACCTGGAGCAGATCGCCCTGGTTGGTCATTCCCGCGGGGGAGAGGCGGTGGGCTTGGCGGCGGCTTTCAACCGGCTGGAACGCTATCCGGAAAATGGACGGATCCGTTGGAATTTTAATTTCAAGATTAAATCGGTGATTGCGATTGCCCCGGTAGACGGGCAGTATAAACCCGGCGGCCATCCCGCTGAACTGACCGACGTTAGCTACCTGGTGATCCAGGGCTCGCACGATGGAGATGTCGCTTCCTTTAAAGGCATTGAGCAGTACCAAAGGGTGAGCTTCACCCAGCCCGACGACGAATATTTCAAGGCGGCGGTCTACGTCTACCGGGCGAACCACGCGCAGTTCAACTCTTCATGGGGGGACCAGGATCGCCGCGGCGCGGTCGGTGCGCTGCTCAACAAAGCGGAATATCTCGCTGAGGACGAGCAACGCCAGGTTGCTGCCGTGTATATCTCTGCCTTTTTAGAGGCCACCCTGCATGGTGAGCGGGATTATCTCCCGCTGTTCAAGGATTACCGGTCAGCCGGGGATTGGCTGCCGCCCACCAGCTACCACACCCAATACCAGGATGGCGGCACAAAATTAGCTGCCGATTTCGAAGAGGATGCTGAGCTGACCACTGCCTCACTGCCGGGCAGCACCACGCGGGGCAGCAGCCTTTCGATTTGGAAGGAGCGCGTCCTCCGCTTCCGCAACAATAATTTAAAGACCAGCCATGTCGTGCGGGTCGGCTGGGGATTTGGCGAGGCGAGCTATTCGGTTACTCTGCCGGAGGGTGTTACTGCAGACTGGGGATTGGGCGCGGCTGATGCGCTTGTGTTCCTGGCCGCCGATGAGCAGGACCCGTACCGCGCAGAAGCATTGGTCGATTTTTCGGTGGTCCTGCTTGACCGGCACGGTGATGCTGCCCGGGTACAGCTCAGCGAAGTGGTCGTGCTCTCGCCGCAGTTCCCCGCCAGCTTCACCAAGATTGACCTGTGGAATGAAGAGATTTTTGAAAATGACACTGAACTGGTCTTCCAATCCGTGCGCATCCCGTTGAGCCTGTTCCTGCGGGACAACCCGCACCTGACCCTCGATCAGCTCAGCGAGATCCGCTTTGTATTCGACCAGAGCCCAAACGGCAAAATCAGCCTCGATGAGATTGGCTTTGATCTGGAAACCAGCATACCTTGAACGGTGTGCTGCGAGGGTATAATATTTATCAAGGAACATGTGAATATGACCAAAATTGGCGTGGTTTTCCCGCAAACTGAATTCGGCAACGACCCCGGGGCAATCAGGGATTATGCTCAGACCGCTGAAGCGTTGGGCTTTACCCATATCCTCGCCTATGATCATGTTCTCGGCGCCAACCCGAATCGACCGGGGGGCTGGGCTGGGCCATATACTGACAAAACTCCCTTCCACGAAGTTTTCCAGCTGTTCAGCTTTATGGCTGGGGTGACCGAAAAGATCCGTTTTGTAACCGGAATTTTGATCCTGCCCCAGCGGCAGACCGCCCTGGTTGCCAAGCAGGCCGCCAGCCTGGATGTGCTCAGCGGCGGACGGCTGCGTTTGGGGGTGGGGCTTGGTTGGAACCCGGTCGAATACCAATCGTTAAATGAGGATTTCCACAACCGTGGTAGGCGCATCGAGGAACAGATCAGTGTGCTGCGCCGCCTGTGGACCGAGGAACTGGTCACCTTTGAGGGTAAATGGCACTCGATCCCCGATGCAGGGCTTAACCCCATGCCGGTCCAGCGCCCGATCCCGATCTGGTTTGGCGGGCATCACCCTAATGTGCTTCGCCGGGTGGGGCAAATGGGGGACGGCTGGCTGCCCAACTACCGCGTCGCTGCAGATGCGATTAGTTCCTGGGAGCAGATCAAAATACATGCCGCTGATGCGGGACGAATCCCTTCAGAAATCGGGATGGAACCCCGCCTGCGGTTTGCTGCGGATACCCCCAACGATTGGGGACGCCAGATCGAGGCGTGGGAGAAGGTCGGGGCGACTCATTTTTCAGTCAACACAATGGATGCTGGTTGCGTGAGCGCTGAAGCTCACATCGCCGCGATTAAACAGTTCAAAGAGGAACTCTAGATTAAAAGGAGCAAATCATGCCAGAGCGAGAACACTTATTACAGTTGGACAAGGAAATGCTGGTCGATATGCTGGAAGACGCTGCCAAGAACTGGCTGGCGCACGACGGGCTGTGGTTCCAGGCGGTAGAGAAATTGGTCGATATGGACACCGCCATCGAAGCAGACCGCCAGGCCTGGAAGATTTTCACCCAGATCGAAGCCAAACGGATCATCGCCCGCCTGGGGATCGAAGCGGGCGGCGGGATTGAAGCTTTAGAGCAGGCGCTGCGCTTCCGCCTGTATGCCCGGCTAAATGAGCAGGAAATGTACCGGGTGGATGACAGGACCCTGCGTTTCGAGATGAAGCAGTGCCGCGTGCAGGTCGCTCGCGAGCGCAAGGGTCTCCCGGACTTCCCCTGCAAGTCGGTGGGGATTGTGGAATATGCCTACTTCGCCGTCACAATTGACCCCCGCATCCGCACCGAAGTGCTCTTCTGCCCGCCGGATATTCGCCCGGAAGGTTGCTACTGCTCCTGGCAGTTCACCCTCGAGGATAAACCAATCCCGGCGGAGGAAATTGTCCCCGACGAATCGGTCTACGGGTAGGGATTAGATAGTCTCAGGCACTTGATTTCAGGTGCCTGTTTTAAGCATAGTATTGAAATTAACCAGCGTAGGGGAGGGTTTCTAAACCCTCCCCTACAATGCTATAAAAGGTAAAAAAATTCAATACACCGTAATCTGATCCTTCAACCCATCGAAGACCGCGGGACCGATCCCGCTGACATTCTGCAGCTGCTCGATCGCGGTGAACGGGCCGTAGTTCTCGCGGTAATCGATGATCGCCTGCGCTTTGGCGGCCCCGATCCCGGGGAGCTCTTTGAGCTGTGCGGCGCTGGCCGTGTTGATATTGATCAAGCTCGGCACCGTGGAATAGTCCCTGGCTGCCGCTTCCCCGGCAGTAAAAGATGCCGGCTCGGGCACCGCCGGGATCAGCACTTTGGTACCGTCATTCAGCGGCATTGCCAGGTTGACCGTTTCGGCGTAGGCATTGGGCAGCAGTCCTCCCGCCGCCTCGATAGCGTCCTGCACCCTGCTGCCGGCACCCAGCTGGTAGACGCCTGGGTGAACC
>JBDLJU010000164.1:0-6943 GCA_039714215.1 Chloroflexota bacterium
ACTGGCAGTCATTGAGCGAGCGCTCACAAATCACGAAGATGGTTTACTTAAAAAGTAAATTAACAAAATAAACCAAAATAAACCAAAAGCTCTGCAGATCATGCGGAGCTTTTTTATTTTGATTGAACGAGGTTCGATTTTTCAATATCGAGCAGGTTGCTGCCCGGAATTGAATTTATTGAAGGGTTAGGTTTCCCTGAATTTTCATGATTTTGATCCACTCCAGGAGGCCAGAATTATTAGAAAATATTGACAATGATAAAATCCGGAGTAATATTAGGATAACTGACCGGTCAGTCAGATATCGTAGGAGAATCAATGTCACCACGTCCAGACGTCAGTGAAAAAAGAAAATCTCAAATAATTGAGGCAGCGACCACGGTTTTTGCGAAATCAGGCTTCGGAAAAACCCGGATGGAGGATATTGCTGAAGAGTCTGGATTAAGTAAAGGGGCACTGTACCTTTATTTTAAAAGCAAGGAAGATTTATTTCGGGGCATTCTAGATAACTTTTTTCACCGAGAATTTAAAGCAATTATTCAGCTAGCCGGAGATGAAAGAAAAACCTCCCGAGAAAAGATGATGATGATTTCCGAAGTTATCATTCTAGATCTTGAGAAAATGAAATTTGCGATGCCAATTTTCTTCGAGTTCTGGTCGATGAGCTTCCGAAAGAAAGCGGTCCGTAAAATCTTTCAGCAGTATATGGAAAATTACGTTGATTTGGTGGTGCCGATTGTTCAGGATGGGATTGATCGCGGAAAATTTCGGCACGGCGACGCATATGATATATCAATGGCCTTTGGCTCTTTAATCGAAGGGTCTTTGGTCGTTTGGTCGTATGACCCAGAAAATGTCGATCTGCGGACCCTGGTAAACAAAAATTCAAAAATATTTTTAGATGGAATTCAAAACTAACCTAAATTGGAGGACGTGATGGAAATAGTATTCTTGGTTGTTGCGATGATTTTAGTTGGTTTGTTGGTAGCTGCTCTGGCTCCAAAAATATTCAAGGGTGAAGCGCCTTACGGTATCCGTGCGGACTATATTGCCTCGGTGATCGCTGCTGTTGTGGTGGGATTTTTGGATTGGTACCTGATTCCGATGATCATTGATTCTGAATCCTTGAAGTACCTTGGTGTTGCTCTTGAACCCGGATTAAGCTCTTTGCTCGTGCTCTGGCTGATGAGAAAAGCAAAAAGCTAAGATCGAAACGAGGCTCTGCTGTGCAAATTGAACAACCTATTATCCAGGTTTCAGGATTGTCCAGGCTGTATAAAGAAGTGCGGGCTGTTTCTGATTTGAACTTTGTTGTGCAGCCTGGTGATCTTTTTGGCCTGGTCGGACCTGATGGGGCTGGAAAAACAACCACGCTGCGGCTGCTTGCCGGATTGCTGTCGATCTCAGAAGGGGAGGCATCCGTCGCAGGGATGGATTTGAAATCTGAATCGGAAGGCGTCAAATCCAGGATAGGTTACATGGCTCAGGAGTTCAGCCTTTATGCAGAGCTCTCTGTCGTTGAAAACTTACGCTTCTTTGCGGATATCTATGATGTGCCAGTTGGTGAAATGGATCAGCGGATGGAACGCCTGCTTGGATTTGCGAACCTGTTGGGTTTCAAGGACCGCCGGGCAGACAAGCTGTCTGGGGGAATGCAGAAAAAATTAGCCCTGGCCTGCTGTTTGATCCATGAACCTAAAATTTTGTTGCTCGATGAGCCGACCACCGGGGTTGACCCGATCTCAAGGCGTGAGTTCTGGAATATTCTTAACCAGCTCCATTTGGCAGGCACCACGATCCTAGTCTCTACTCCATATATGGATGAGGCTGATCGCTGCTCGAAAATTGGCTTGATGTATCAAGGCGAGATGATCATGCACGCATCGCCGAGAGAAATACGCCAGCAGATCGATGGAGAAATCGTCATCCTGCTAACTGATAACTGGAAAAAAGCCCGTGAAATCGTGAGCAATTTCCCAGGCGTTCAGGAAGTGCAAACCTACGGAGAAGCCCTGCATATCATTGTCGATGATGCTGATAAACGGATTAAACAGTTTGAAAGAAATCTTAAGAAAGCTAATATAACCCACCAGGGCTTGCGGTCTGCACCAGCGAGAATGGAAGAAGCGTTCATCTCACTGATGCACAAGATGGAGGAGCGCGATGTCGTTTAGGCACTTGCTGGCAGTTACCCGCAAAGAGATGAATCACATCGTGCGCGATCCATACACCCTTGTCCTGGTGTTATTGTCGCCGACAATTCTTCTGCTGGTGTTTGCCTATGCATTAACAGTGGATATAAGTCATGTGCCGGTGGCCATCCTGGATCAAGACCGAACGCAAACTTCACAAGCATTTGTTCAGCAAATCATGGCCGGGGATGACCTGGATCTTTATGGTTATGTCGACAGTATCGACGAAATTGAAGACCTTTTGGCACGCAGCAAAGTCAAAGCAGTCGTAACCATCGGGCCGGGTTTTTCAGACAATCTTTATGCATTAAAAGGTATTTCACTGCAAATTAATATCGATGGTACTGAGCCGGAAAGTGGTGGCTATGCGGTGGAGCACATCAGCCTGAGAGCAACCGAATTTGTTGACGATCTCCTCGCTGATCAAATCAGGGCGATAGGGATCGATTTTGAGTCATTCGATCCAATCGATTTGCGAGTAAGGGCATGGTTCAATCCATCGCTAAAGCCGCGCAACGATCTGATCCCCGGCTTGATCTCGATGGTCTTGGGTATTCCGGCAATGCTGGTCGCGCTGACGATTGCCCATGAGCGGGAACACGGTACTCTCGAGCAGCTGCTGGTTACGCCGATCAAGCGGACGGAACTACTGGTTGGGAAGATGATCCCCTACCTGCTGGTGGGATTGGTTAATGTGATCTTCATCCCTGCTCTCGCCAGGGTGTTGTTCAAGGTTCCCTTCAATGGAAATTTCGTGCTGTTCTTCATTCTGTCGGCTGTTTTCATGGCTGCGATATTAAGTATGGGGATTGTTTTAGGTGTATTTATGAAGACCCAATCGGCGGCTTTGGCGCTATCGTTTTTAATGATCTTCTTCCCGGGGTTTTTCCTCACAGGTATATTTTTCCCGATTGTTTCAATGCCAGATATTATGCGGATGGAGTCTTTGTTTATGCCTGGAACCCATTATGCAATCATCACCCGCGGCGTGTTCTTGAACGGTGTCGGGCTTGAGGTGTTGTGGCCGTATACTGTTTTCCTGGCAATTTTGGCTTTTTCCTTTACAGCAATTGCAGCAATATTTTTCAAGAAGAGACTGGCTTAGGAGGTCGTTGTGCTGAGAAGGATTTGGGCGCTCACAACTAAAGAATTTATCCACATGCGGAATGACTGGTGGCTGCCGGCTTTCATGCTGTTCGGCGGCGTGCTGGAACTAATGCTGGTTGGTTGGGCGACGTCCCGCCCAATTACCAATTTGCCTTTGATGGTTTTGGACATGGACCAGAGCGCAACCAGCCGGCAGGTGGTGACAGCTTTTGAAAATACTGGCACATTTATGATTGAGGAATACGTCAGTGATTTTGAGCAGATTGAAAGCGCCCTTCAAGATGGAAAAATTACAGCGGCTGTGATCTTCCCAAAAGGGTTTGAAGCTGAACTGCTCGCCAATGGCGGAGAACCAATCCTCCCAGTCTTGATCAATGGGGCGGAAAGTATTCCAGGCAGGGAAGCGCAGGGTTCCATCGAAGGGGTGATCAGGTCGCTTGGTGAGCAGGTGGTTATTGAACAGATTGGTATCAACCCTGAACAATTTGCCGGTTTTGATTTGAGCCTGCGGGTCTGGTACAACCAGTCGTTAAGCGAGGCGTATTATTCTTTGCCGGCTGAACTGGCATTAATGCTTGAGTTTACTGTGCTGTTGTTTGCGGCGTTGGCTTTTTCCCGCGAGAAGGAACTCGGGACACTCGAGCAGTTACTGGTTATGCCATTTTCATCGCTAGAGATCATCATTGGCAAGGCAATCCCAGTAATGATCGTGGGATTTGTTGATTTTGTGCTGATGCTGTCGATGACGGTGCTTTTCTTCAAAGTCCCGATACGCGGCTCCTTGGCCTTGCTTCTGGTGCTGGCTATCGGTTATTTGCTTGTCGAACTTGGCAAAGGCATGGTGATCTCGGTAATCGCGCGCACCCAACACCAGGCGTTTTTAATCGTGATGCTGATCGGAATGGCGGATTTCATGTTCACAGGCTATGCCGCCCCTGTCGAAGCGATGCCTCAGTTACTGCAGTGGTTCGCCAAGTTGGTACCAGCCCATCACTGGTTGGCAATTGTTCGCGGAATTATGTTGAAAGGGGTCGGGTTAGAGGTGCTCTGGCCAAACTTGTTGGCGCTGTTCATCTTAGGAACTGTGATCATCACCTTTTCACTGCGGTATGTGCGGAGGGCGTTAAACTAATGGCAGGATCATTGGCAAATGACAAAGTCATCATTGTAAAAAATTTGGTCAAGAAATTTGGGGATTTTACCGCTGTTGATCAAATTAAATTTGAAGTTAACCGCGGAGAAATCTTTGGGTTCCTCGGTCCGAATGGATCAGGAAAAACAACCACGATCAGGATGATGTTGGGGTTGCTTCAACCGACCGAGGGCGAGATCAATATTTTGGGGATAGATGTCAATGGCAGCGTCGAGGGTATCCGCCGCAAGGTCGGTTACATGTCTCAGCGGTTCAGCCTCTACAATGACCTGACCGTTGTGCAGAACCTTAAATTTTACGGCGCCGCCTATGGTCTTGATGAGAGCAAACTGAATGTTCGAATTGGTGAGTCGCTCGAAATGGCTGGACTGCTTGGAAAAGAGCAGGTAAAAACTCGTGACTTGTCGGGAGGGTGGCGCCAGCGTCTGGCTTTGAGCGTGGCGATTATTCATCAACCTGAAGTCATATTTTTGGATGAGCCGACCGCCGGAGTTGACCCAGTTTCTCGTCGAACTTTTTGGGACCTGCTGTATCAACTGGTCACCGGGGGGGTTACCGTCTTTGTTACAACCCATTATATGGATGAGGCGGAACACTGTCACAGACTGGCATTTATTCAAGAAGGCAGGTTGATTGCCTATGGTTCACCTGAAGAAATCAAACAGGACACAATCAAAGGGCGGGTATTTGAAATTGGGGTTGATCATCCTGGTGAAGCGCTTGCCCTGTTGAAAAAAGTTCAAAAGGATAAACCAGAATTAATTTCAGAAGTTGAACTTTATGGCTCTTTGATCCATTTGTTCAGTGACTCGAACCAGAATTCGGAACGCAAGATAAAAGAAATTCTTAAACGCAGCAAGGTTCAGGTAAATTACATGGAAGAAATCGATCCGTCTCTTGAAGACGTTTTTATTTCTTGTGTTCATAACAATAAGCAAAGTTAGAATTGGAGGACCGGATGATGTATTTGAAGAGATTGATGCTGTTCATGATGCTTTCAATGGTGATGGTTGGCTGTGATGCGATCTCAGATGCTGAAGAAGATTTGATCAAAGCTTCTGGCGTGGTAGAGGCAACCGCGGTTTCTTTATCCCCTAAAGTACCGGGTACGGTGATTGAGTTGTTTGCTGCGGTGGGAGACCAGGTCGAGATCGGCGATCAAATTATGCTGCTCGAAAATGAGACTCTGCAGGCGCAGCATACCCAGGCTTTGGCTGCTTATGACAGCGCACAGGCAGTACTTGAGACTGCTGAATCCGGTTTAGCATCTGCGGAAGCTGGAGTGCGGGTCGCAGAGATTAATGTTCGGATGGCTAGATTGCAATACCAGCTTACTCTTGATGCTTCTCGCCTGGCGGGACAGCCTGAGCGGATTAAAGCCTGGAACGCCAACATCCCCAATGAATTTGAGCTCCCAGTTTGGTATTTTAACAATTCAGAAGAAATTGCGGCAGCTCAGCAAGAAGTTGAGGTTGCTCGAGAAACATTGCGTATAGAACACGCCAATTTGACTGAAGTAATTGATTCTGTGAGCAATGCTGATTTAAAAGCAGCTGAGGAGCGCCTGGCGAACGCCCAGGCTGGTTTCCTGGTAGCTGAAGAGCTGCAAAAACGGCAGGCTGAGCAAAATGGCCGTAAAGAGGTAGATGACTATGTTGACAGCCTCTACGATGCGGCAGATGCAGAGTTAACCAGCGCCCAGGCTGAATATGACAGCCTGATCTCAGATGTTGGCGCGGAAGACCTGATCGAAGCCCGAGCCCGCGTGGTGGTTGCAGAAGAGCGCTATCAGATTGCTTTAGACCAATTGGGTGAACTGAGGGTTGGTGATGATGCATTGGAAGTTTCCCTTGCTCGCTTGGGTGTTGAGCAGGCAAGTGCCTACGCAGAACAGGCAAATGCAATTCAAGATCAAGCACAGGCAGGCATTGAGCAGGCAAAGCAAGGTGTGTCTCAAGCCCAGGCAATATTGGATCTGGTAGAACTTCAGATTGCCGATCTTTCGGTTAAAGCAACAGCAAGTGGCGTGGTGCTGGCTCGCTTAGTCGAAGTTGGTGAATCCGTGCAGCCCGGGTTGATGGCTTTTTCGATTGGGAAACTGTCAGAATTAACCATTACTGTTTATGTTTCTGAAGACCAGTATGGACAGATCTATCTGGGACAAACCGCCGAGGTTTCAGTGGATTCCTTCCCTGATGAAGTCTTTACTGCGACTGTCCTCCGGATTGCCGACCAGGCTGAATATACACCTCGCAACGTACAAACTGAAGAAGACCGCCGCACAACAGTATTTGCGATTGAGCTGTCTGTTGGAGATACCGATGGTAAATTAAAGCCTGGAATGCCAGCGGACGTGAGCTTTTCGAATTAGTAAATTTTATATAAAATGGTCCTTTTAGTCGATGGCGATGTAAGAAATCGGACTGTATAATGGTCTAGTGAATGAAGATTTCAATGTAAATAATTAGGAGATGTACATGATTAAAGAACC
>JBDLJU010000165.1:0-6907 GCA_039714215.1 Chloroflexota bacterium
CGTTGGGTGATATCTGGACCCAAGAGCAGTTCTTCACGCCGGGTGGAGGAACGATCAATATCAATTGCGGGGAACACGCGTCGTTCTTGCAGCGTGCGGGAGAGATGCAGTTCCATGTTGCCGGTACCCTTGAATTCCTCGTAGACGACATCATCCATCCGGGAACCAGTATCTACCAGGCAGGTGGCAATAATGGTCAGCGAGCCGCCGTCTTCAATGTTGCGGGCAGCGCCGAAGAATCGCTTGGGCGGGTACAACGCCGAGGGATCGATACCACCGGAGAGCGTTCGTCCGGAAGGATGTACCACCAGGTTGTATGCACGGGCCAATCTGGTGATCGAGTCCATCAACACGACCACATCCCGGCCAACTTCGACCAGGCGCTTGGCACGCTCTAAGACGATCTCAGCGGCGCGCACATGGGCGGTCACCGGCTCATCGAAGGTTGAGGAGATCACTTCAGCATCCACCGAACGGTCCATGTCGGTGACCTCTTCTGGACGCTCACCAATCAGTGCGATCATCAAATGCACATCATCACACTTTGTAGAAATCGCGTTGGCCAATGCTTTTAGAATTGTGGTTTTACCTGATTTTGGAGGCGAAACGATTAATCCGCGCTGTCCGCGTCCAATGGGAGCAACAAGGTTGATCAGGCGAGTTGAAGTCGTGGTGCGGTCGGTTTCCAGATCAAAACGCACCTCAGGGAAAATTGGCACCAGGCTTTCAAATCGCGGACGGCGTTTGGCTTCCTCAGGTTCCAGAGAATTAACTGATTCTACTTTCAGCAGCCCATAATGCCGCTCAGAATCACGCGGTGGACGCACTTTGCCGATGATCAAATCACCATTGCGCAAGCCGTAACGCCGGATTTGTGTCTGGGAGACATAAATATCGTCCGGTCCAGCCTGGTAATGGTTGGTGCGCAGGAAACCGACACCTTCATTCATGATTTCGAGGATTCCCCCGCGAACCTCATCACCGGTTTCTAAGGCCTCTGCCTGTCGAATTCCAATGATCAATTCCTCTTTTTTCAATCGTACGGTACGTTCAATTCCAAGTTCTGTAGCCCGCTGGCGCAATTGTGCCAGAGATAGCTTTTCAAGTTCCGAAATGCTCATAATCCTTCTTTCAATTGTTTCCAAGTTTTGGGAAAAGTTTACATAAATTTACAAATTGCCGTTTTTTCCCCTAGGCTGTTAAAGTAAAACGGCATGACCTGCTTTTTGTGATATTGGTTTCAAATCTCTTAGGGGAAACTCTGCCAGCATTATAGCCTAAATAAACAGGGGTGACAAGCCTTCCAGCGATCAAAAAACCTGCCAATTCAGCAATGATTACTTCTAGAGTTTATCCAATCGAGTTGGTCAATCCGGGGAAACCCACTCCCTGGCCAGGCTGAGGATTGCCAGCGTCTTGGCATCTTTGATCTCACCGTTCTTCACCATCTGCCAGACTTCCTCCACCGAATATTTCTCCACGATGATCAGTTCCCCGGTATCTTGCTCCAGGGGATCAATCCGCAGTCCCCGGCCAAGGAAGACATACATATACTCAGTGGAATAGCCCGGAGCCAGAAAGAACTCCCCCAGCCTGGTGAGCTGATCCGCGGCCATACCGATCTCTTCTCGCAGCTCACGTGCGGCGCACTCTGCGGGGTCTTCTCCGGGTTCCAGCGTACCGGCAGGCAGCTCGAGCAGCTCGATGCCGGTGGGATGGCGGTATTGGCGCACAAACCAGATTCGTCCCTGATCATCGATCGGCAGTATCGTGACTGCCCCGCCGTGCTTGATAAACTCAATCCCCCCGACCCGGCCGTCTGGATATTGGACCTTCTCCCGCCAAAGATCAAACACTCTCCCCTGGTATAAATGCTCTGAACTAAGAACTTTGAAATCCATTTGATCACTCCGGTTATTTGATGAATTCCCCTAATTATAAGAGAGTTATCCATTTTCCAATACAGATAATGATCAACAACTATAAGTCAAGGGGTAATTAAGCAATGAAGAGGAGGCTGAGTGATCAGCCTCCTCTTTGGATTGCGAAACTATGCTGACTTTATGGGATCTGGAGCTGCTCGCCGTAGGTGAGCACGTCGTTGAGGCTCATCCCATTCATCGAGGCAATTTCTTCTGGGAAGACATCGCCATAGCGGCAGGCAATTGTGAACCAGGTGTCACCATATTGGATCGTATACAGCACCGGGTGAGTCAGCAGCGAGCGCTGTCCCTGGAAGGCATCCGCACTGGTCGGGATCGTCAGGGTTAGCCCTTCAGGATACATCGCCCCGCGAGCCAGATTGTTGGCGGCCAGCAGGTCATCGACATCGACGTCAAAGCGGCGGGCGAGGCAGTAGGGATGCTCGCCTTTTTGCAGCGTGTAGGTCGTCGGCACAACCACCGGTTCCGGGGTAGGAACAGGGGTCGCGGTGGGGGGAACCGGGGTTTCCGTCGGTTCAGGCTGCACAACAACACCCCCGTCTGGTGTGGGGGAGTTTAATTGATAGATACCATCCCCTTCGCCCTTTTCACCGCTGCCTTCCGGGGTGACTTCACCGACCGGGTCTTGTTCGGCTACATCGGTTAAGATTGCGCCCAATTGATCACCACCACTGACGCCATTTCCTTCAGCCACGGTATTATTTGGTAAAGCAGAACGCTCGCAGGCTGAGATCATCAATCCAACCAGCAGCAGCGCAAGGATAAGGAAAACCTTATTTTTTTTCCTCATAATTCTCTCCATTCATCGCCATTCTTTCTCATGCGATAATTCAGGTTTGATACTAGCATATTGCCACATCTCACGCAAGTAAATCCAGATTGTAATTTAAACATCTTTTGTCATAGGATAAGTTGCAAGAAAAGTACCGGAAAACAGGCGCAATGAGCAGATATCCAGCTGTTTACCCCTGCGTGCTCAGCTTCTAATTTTCCTCCCCAGGGCACGATTAATATAAAAACTTTGGGCAAGCCCAAAGTTTTTATCAAACCGAACTTAGTTCGGTCAATAAAAAGAGCCTCGCCTGAGCGAAGCTCTCTTGAAAATTCAATATTTAGTGCATCACCGGTCTAAACTTATAACCATACACCAGCATACCGCGCTCATCGGTGGCCGAACGCATCCGGCGGGTGACCATTTCTACCGGCATCCCGATCTCAATGTGGCGGTTATCCAGGTCGGTCATCTGCGCAGTGACCAGCGGTCCCTCGTCCAGCTTGATCATCGCCACCGTATAAGGAGCGGTCTCTTCAAAGCCTGCCGGGGGATCAAAAACCGTGGTGTAGGAGTAAACTTCGCCTTTGCCAGAGAAGTTATACAATGTTTTGGCTTCTTCTCCGCAGGAAGGGCAAATATCCCGCGGCGGGAAGACCTTTGCATCGCAGTGGTCACATACTTCACCAACTAAGCCGTAGCGTTGTTTGCGTAATCGCCAATGTCTTGGAATGTCCATAAAATTTACTCCTGAATCTTTCTTAGGGTAAGTGTACTGCTTTGGGACTATCAAAAGCTATCAATTTCCGAATCTTCGATATTTAGTCCGCCAGCTCCAAAATATGAGTCACTGCAGTAGAGGCCGGGCCGCCCAGAGCCTGGATCATCGCCACGCGGGCCCCGTCCACCTGGCAGTCTCCTGCCTGGTCGCGCAGCTGCAGGCTGGCTTCGACCGCCTGGTACACGCCAGTTGCCCCGCCGGGATTACCGCGAGCTTTCAGCCCGCCAAAAGTGAGCATGGGAAGCTGTTCTGCAACCCCGTTTTCGACCATTTTCCAGCCCTGCCCTGGCTCGGCAAAACCGGCCGCTTCCAAAGAAAGCGCCCCGTATACCGAGAAAGCATCGAACAATTCAAATAAATCGATCTCGGAGTGGGTTTTTCCCGCCATCGCCATCGCCCGTTCTACTGAGAGGCGCGCCGCCTGGAAGACCAATGGATCGGGCCGGTCGTGCAGCGCTAAGGTATCAACCACGCTGCTCGAGCCGCTGATCCGCACCAGGGGATGCACAAATTTCTCCGGCAGCAGTTCCGGACGGGTAAGCATGATCGCCGCCGCGCCGTCCGCCAGCGGGGCGACATCGAACATATTCATCGGGGCGCTGACCATCCCGGCCCGTTGGTAGAGCTCCGGTCTGATCGCTTTTTGGAACATTGCATGCTTGTTGCCCACGCCGTTGGCGTGCGCCACCAGCGGAAAGCCGCCAAATACATACTTTGGGGGGGCAAATTCATGCAGGTAGCGGCGCATCAGCAAAGCCGCCCCCGCCGTGGGGGTCAACCCCTGCTCCGCTTCGTAATCGCTGTCTCCGGTGGTCGCTTCCGCGGCATGCACATTCATGACGGTCTGCTCGCTCATTTTCTCCACGCCGACCACAGCCGCGGCTTCGACTGCCCCGGAAGCCACCGCGAGGTGCGCCATCCGCAGCGCGGCCCCGCCAGAGGCACCCGCCGCTTCAACCGAAGCGGCTTCAATCCCCTGCAAGCCGCAAAAATCGGCTACCAAAGTAGCCAGATGCGACTGGTGCGAGAGTGCTGGCGCCAGCATATTGGATAGATACAACGCCTGCGGGAGCAAGCCCCCGGCATCGTTGCGGGCTGCTTCTAAGGCATAGAAGGCTAGTTCACGTAAAGAGATATCCCAGTGTTCCCCAACTGAGGTTTGCCCTACTCCGGCAATCACTACTTCATGCATCGTTAGTCCGCTCCTTCTATTTCATCGTCAGTTTGCCGCGCAGGCGCACATACTCGGCATAGTCAATTTCAGTGCGGCGGTCGATGTAAGCCTGGGTCGAAAGCGCCAGGTCCCGCCGCTCTTCGATCTTGTCCGTCACCCGCAGCACGATCGCATCCGATCCTGCCCCAGAGCCGTAGGAGACCATCAAGATCCGGTCGCCGGGTTTGGCTTCGTCGAGGATGGCGGTGAGGCCGATGATCGCCGCCCCAGAATATGTATTCCCGATCATTGGCACCAGCAGCCCGGTCTTGATTTGTTCAGGCTTGAAGCCCAACGCCTTGCCCACGGTTTGTGGGAATTTGGCATTTGGCTGGTGGAAAACCGCATAGGCAAAGTCTTCAGGGGTGCTTTCCAACGCTTCCAGCATCGCCTCCCCGGCGGCAGTCACGTGTTTGAAGTAAGCCGGCTCGCCGGTAAAACGATGACCGTGCTCAGGGTATTTCTGATACGCCCGGCGCCAAAAGTCTGGCGTGTCGGTCACAAATGAGTAGGAAGCCTCGATCTCAGCCAGCGAGTCTTTGGCTTCACCAATGATAAAAGCTGCCCCACCGGCCGCGGCGGTATATTCCAGCGGATCACCGGGACGCCCCTGGGCAGTATCCATCCCAATCGCCATGGCGTATTCCGCCATTCCAGAACCGACCAGGCCCATCGCCGCCACCATCGCTTCAGTGCCAGCTTTGCAGGCAAATTCCCAGTCAGCGGCCTGCGTGTTGGGCACTGCCCCAATCGCTTCAGCGACAATCGTCGATGTCGGTTTTACCGCATAGGGGTGCGACTCAGAGCCGACCCACACGGCGCGGAGCTGATCGGCGGCGATCTGGCCGCGGGCCAGCGCGCTGCGGGCCGCTTCAATCGACATGGTGACCACATCTTCATCTGGCCCCGGCACCGACTTCTCTACCACCGGCAGGCCGCCCTCTCCTTCTGTCCAGATACGGGCGACCTCCTTGGCAGGCAGACGATAGCGCGGCACATACGCGCCGTAGCCCACGATCCCTACCGGGACCTTTGACTTCAGCAATTTGATCTTTTCAGTCATCGTTGCTCCATTCTTTCAATAATTCCTCAGCGCGGTCAATCCGCACTGTCTTTTCTTTTACGATTTGCTTCGCCAGCCTATCGACCTGATCGCCCACAGCGCCGGCGGCGATTGCCACCTGGCGGGCGTGCAGGCCCATATGCCCGCGCTGGATGCCTTCGGTGGCCAGCGCGCGGATCGCCGCCAGGTTCTGGGCCAGCCCCACGGCTACGATGATCTCCGCCAGCTGGCTGGCGGTTTCAACACCGATCAATTTCAATGCCGCCTTCGCCGTGGGATGCACCCTGGTGGCGCCCCCCACAATTCCGACTGCCATGGGCATCTCCAGGCTACCGGCCAGATTTCCATCGGCATCCGCCCCCCAGGTACTCAGCGAGGAGTAACGCCCCTCGCGAGCGGCATAGGCGTGCGCCCCGGCCTCAATCGCCCGCCAGTCGTTGCCGGTAGCAAGCACCACCGCATCCACCCCGTTCATGATCCCTTTATTATGGGTCGCGGCCCGGTAGGGATCTGCGGCAGCGAATGCCCAGGCTTCAATAATTCCATCACGCACCTCTTCGGCAGTGAACTCGCCAAAAGCCAGCGACTCCAGCGGGATGGTGCACTCGGCTTTCGCCAGACGGCGGTCAGCGAGGTTGGAGAGGATCCGTAGATGCACCCGCCCACCGGTGAGCTCTTCCACCAGCGGCGCGAGGCGCTCACAGGCAGTGTTGACCGCGTTGGCGCCCATCGCATCGCGCACGTCGTAGATCAGGTGCAGCACCAGAAAAGCGCCGATCGGTGACTCTTCGATGATGCGCACTTCCAGGTCGCGCGGCCCGCCGCCCAATTTCTTAAGGACCGGATCGATCTCGCCCGCCTCGGCCAGCAGGCGCGCCTTATCGGCCAGAATCACCTTCCGGGCAGCCCCCGGGTCAGGGACATCCAGCAGCTGCATCTGCCCGATCATTTCTGGCGGGGTGCTCGAGGTGCGGAAGCCGCCCCCGGCGCGAACCAGCTTGGCCATGAAGGAAGCGCCCGCCACCACCGAAGGCTCTTCGACCGCCATCGGGACGAGCACGTCCTCACCGTTGACCTGGAAATTCAAGCCGATCCCCAGCGGCAGGGCATGCGTGCCGACCACGTTCTCGATCAT
>JBDLJU010000166.1:0-6906 GCA_039714215.1 Chloroflexota bacterium
GATGGGCTTACCCGGGTTAAACGGCTTTGTCGGCGAGTTCACCATCTTGCTCGGTGCCTGGGGTGCCGGGCAGGCAGGTACACTGGGCGCAAACGGCGTGCTCTATGCCGCCTTTGCCGCCGCCGGTGTGATCCTCGCCGCAGTCTATATCCTCTACATGTTCCAGAAGATGTTCCTCGGGCCGCTGACCAACGAGAAGAATGAAAAGCTCAAAGACCTCAGCGCTCGAGAGGTCATCACCCTGGTTCCTCTGCTGATCCTGATCTTCTGGATCGGTCTGTACCCCAAACCATTCTTTGATCTGATTGGCCCAACCGTGGAGAGTTTAGTCTCCGTGTTGGGTATCTAGCGAATAAGATCTGGCGAATAAGGCAAAAATATGGATATTTATAGCGTAGACGATTTGGTCAGCATCCTTCCCGTCCTTTTCATTTTGGTGTGGGCCTGTGTGCTGCTGCTGGTCGATGTGTTCAGAAAACGGCACGGCCTGACTGCCATTCTCTCAGGTGTTGGTCTGGTCGGCGGACTGGTCTTATCTTTCAATCAAATCGGGGTGGAGACGGCAGCTTTCAATCAGATGCTGACCATCGACGGCTTTGCCGTCTTCCTCCATATCCTCATCCTCGGTTCGGGTTTGCTCTCCCTGGCGCTCTCTTATGATTACCTCAAGCGCATGGGTTGGCAGCAGGGCGAGTACTATGTGCTGATGCTCTTCTCGATCACCGGAGCGATGCTGATGGCTACAGCCGCCAACCTGATTGTGGTTTTCCTGGCGCTCGAAATGCTCTCGATCCCGCTGTACGTCATGGCGGCGATCGCCCGAAAGAACGTCGAGTCTGAAGAAGCCGGTCTGAAATATTTCTTGCTGGGCGCTTTTGCCGGCGGGTTCCTGCTCTACGGGATCGCCCTGGTGTACGGCGCTACCGGCGAGACCAGTTTGGCGGCGATCCTGGCGATGGTCACCAGCGGCGAAGTGCTCAACCAGGTGATGTTCCTCATCGGGGCAGCGTTAATTCTGATTGGCCTGGGCTTCAAGGTCGCGGTCGTGCCCTTCCATATGTGGACCCCCGATGTATATCAGGGCGCGCCCACCTCGGTAACGGCTTATATGGCTGTGGTGGCCAAAGCAGGTGGTTTTGCTGCTTTGCTGCGTATCTTTATCATCGCTTTCCCCTCATTGAGCACTAAGCTCGATCTGGTCATCTGGGCGGTGGTCGCGGTTACCCTGATTGTGGGGAACCTTGCCGCGATTGCCCAGAAGAATATCAAGCGCATGTTCGCCTATTCCTCGATCTCACATGCTGGCTTTATTATGATGGCCTTCATCACCTATGCGAACAAAGAGGTCTATGCCGATGCCGTTGCCGCGGTGTTGTTCTACCTGCTCGCCTTTGCGGTAACCAGTTTTGGTTCCTGGGCAGTGGTGATTGCCCTGGAGAAAGCTGAAGGCAAGGGCCTTGAGCTGGACGACTACGCCGGCCTTGGCAAGAAATACCCGCTCCTGGCTGTCTCGATGCTGATCTTCATGCTCTCCTTTGCCGGGGTGCCCCCCACCTTGGGCTTTGGCGGCAAGTTCTACATCTTCCGCGCCGTGCTCGAAGCCGGACATCTTGAGCTCGCCATTGTTGGTGTGCTCGCTTCGCTGATCTCGGCTTTCTACTACCTGCGGGTGGTGAAATTCATGTATTTCGGGGAAGGCGATCCGGAGATTCACAGCGAACCGGTGCTCAACCTGGTAACCTTGCTCACCGCGCTGGGCACGGTAGCACTATTCTTTACTGCCGGTCCGCTGCTGCAGTGGGCGGCAGACTCGGTGCTGGCGATCCTGTAACTTATTCAACACGTAATCTAAACCTGAACCCCTGGCTCAAGCCAGGGGTTTTTTTGATCGGAAAACAGGGATACGAGTTTTGAGGGTTTGCCATTTATCGAACGAACGAAGTTTGCTTTAAATCATATTGAACCGCTTATCCCTCAATATTATTTTCTGGCAAAAACCATCGGGAAGGGGGCGAAATTGGTTGTGATTGGTAGTACGATAAGCTCGATATCCTGATAGCCGATTTCGGATAGCATTTCAAATAATTCATCAATTTGATAATAGGTCATCCGCATGTAGGGCGTCCATTTCCCTTTGGCCAGCAGCCTGCGCTGAAAAAAAGCAACCAGATCATGCATCTTCTCCCAGATTCTATACGCACCGCGGAAAAGATAATGGCGCGCGGGAGATCGATAAACGGGCAGGTGGATTAAAATTGTCCCGCCTTCTTGTAGGATACAGTAAACTTCAGAAAAGTTTTTCTGTGCAATCTGGGGGGAATTGAAGTGCTGAAAAACATGGATAGAGAACGCCGCGGAGACTGAGCTGTCGGGCAAGGGGATCGTGACCCCGTCGGTTAAGTAGAAGTTGACATTTTCTTTTTGGATCTTGCTCTCTGCATATCTGAGCATCCCCTGGGAAACATCGATCGCATGCACGGAATTAAACTGTTCTGCGAGCTGCAGCGTAATTCGACCTGCTCCGCAGCCAATTTCCAGGCAGCTGGAGTAATCCACCCCGTATCTTTCCCAATAGACTTGAACTTTTTCCCAAATTGTTTTACCAAACTGGTAAAAGTCCTCATCGGTCCACTGGTTTTCTTGACCCTTTTCTTTTCCCTTATGAGAGACAACCCCATACAAAGGGTCAACTTCTCCCCATTTTTTCCATTCAAGATTGGATGGAACCTCTTTTTTTGTCATCATCGATTCCTTCAGTCTCTTTAATTACTGAGCTTTTCTCTGGACAAATTATATATCGGAACGCAAAAAGAGGCTCGCTTTTCGGAGAGAGATAGGGAAAAGCGAACCTCTGGCATCGTCCTTTTGTTCAGTTGTTCTGTCAGGGATTAATTTTCTGTCTTCGGAGAGCTGAAAATACAGTTCAGTTTTTCGGTGTTTACTCCAGGGACCAGGGTGAAGGTGTCGGTCCAGTAAATTTCATCTACCGTCCTGGGTTCCGGGGTGGCGATTGATTCTACTTCGGTAAATTTCAGGCTGGGGAAAGTAAGCTTATAAGGCGGACCCTCCACCTCGCTCCCGGATCCCAGGCAAATCGCATGGGCTTCGGTTTTTGGCCAGCTCTCTTCGGCGATGATGTTTAACTCGCATCCCTCCGCGTTGAAAGTGCCTGTGGCGGTGTAATCTACTGGCCACCCGCCAATGTTGATGCACGGCCCACCGCTGGCATCATAGCCGGCCATCCCAAAGCCGCTCCCGCTGATCAGTACGTCCTCGTCGTGCTCCGCATCAAAGAATGGGGCTTTGATATCAATTTGACCCTGGGCATGCCAGCCGATGTTCCGGTGAGTACCCAGGCGGACGACCTTGACGGTGAAGTAGACATACTGCTCCTTTTCTGGGGTAACGTTGAGTTCCCCTTCAGTGTTTTCCCCTTTGCAGGCAGAGATCAGGGTTCCCAATAGGATCAGGGCAGCAACCAATAATAGAGTCCGAAATGTGCCTTTAGTCTTCATATATCGCCTCCTTTAGCTGTAGATCTGATCAATTAAGATTAACAGGTTTAAAATAATATAGCATGAAATCCGATCTTCTCCTGCCAGATTAGCCAAAAAGAACTGGAAAGAAATCTCAAGTTGACCGGTTCATCTTGCTCGGGAGATTGACGATCCTGGCGTGTTTGGAAATTTTGTGAAATCAAGCTATATTTATAAGTGAGAGTCCACAAAGCAGAAAGGAAACCAAAATGCTCCCAAAGATCCTGTTAAACCCCAAGAAACTAGACCGGCCTTATCCCGACCAGCGGTCCGCAGAGATCATGAAAAAAACGGTCGCCTTTTTTGAAGCCAAGGGGAAGCACAGGCTCAAGGAAGACGATCATGCCCGCACCTGGTATGCGGACTTCCTCGACTTCATTAAGCAGGAAAAGATCTTCTATTCTCTTTTAACTCCCTCAGAATTTGGGAATGGAGAAACTCGCTGGGATACCTGGCGAAACTGCGAATTCAACGAGATCTTGGGTTTTTATGGGCTCGCCTACTGGTATACCTGGCAGGTGACCATTCTGGGACTCGGCCCGATCTGGATGAGCGACAATGATGAGCTTAAACAAAAAGCCGCCAGGTACCTGCAGGATGGGGAGATCTTTGCTTTCGGTCTCTCGGAGCAGACCCACGGCGCAGATGTATATTCCACCGAGATGACTCTTCATCCGCAGGCTGAAGGAGAATTCAGCGCCAGCGGGGAGAAATACTATATTGGGAATGCCAATAAAGCCCGCATGGTCTCCACCTTTGGCAAGCTGGCGGAGAGCGGGGAGTATACTTTCTTTGTGGTTGATTCCCAGCACGAGAAATTCGACTGCATCCAGAATATCACTGCCAGCCAGAACTATGTTGCCCAGTACGCATTGAAAGATTACCCGGTCTCCGAGGGTGATATCCTCTCCATGGGGAAGGATGCCTGGAATACGGCGCTGAACACGGTCAACGTGGGGAAATACAACCTGGGCTGGGCATCGATCGGGATTTGCACCCACGCCCTGTATGAGGCGATCAACCATGCCGCCAACCGCCATCTCTACAACATGGTTGTCACCGATTTCCCACATGTCAAACGCATGTTTACCGATGCCTACCTGCGGTTGATCTCGATGAAGCTGTTTGCCCTGCGCGCCGCCGATTACCAGCGGGTGGCTTCTCGAGATGACCGCCGCTACCTGCTCTACAACCCGCTGGTGAAGATGAAGGTCACCACCCAGGGGGAGGAAGTGATCAATTTGTTGTGGGATGTGATTGCCGCCAAGGGGTTTGAGAAAGACACCTACTTCGAGATGGCCGCCAGGGATATCCGCGCCCTGCCCAAGTTGGAAGGCACCGTGCATGTCAATATTGCTCTGATCGTCAAGTTTATGAAGAATTATTTCTTTTTCCCGGCGGAGTACGATGACGTGCCCCAGGTGGACCAGGCTGAAGATGATGTTTTCCTCTTCGACCAGGGACCGGCCAGAGGTCTCGGAAAAATCCAGTTCCATGATTTCAACCCGGTGTTCCAACGCTGGGACCTGCCAAACGTCCACCTCTTCCAGGAGCAGATCGTGGTCTTGAAGGAATTCCTGATGGTGGCGACCCCCGATGAAGGCCAGCAGCAGGACATCGATTTCCTGCTGGCATTGGGCGAGCTGTTCTCGCTGGTGGTCTACGCCCAGCTGATTTTGGAGCATGCCGAGATCTCCGAAGTGGAGCCTGAGGTGGTCAACCAGATTTTCGACATCATCGTGCGGGATTTTTCAGCCTATGCCCTGGAGCTGCACAACAAGACCAGCAGCACCCCGCAGCAAATGGAGATTTGTCTCAGGATGCTCCGCAAACCTGCCGCCGACCCGGCCCAGTACCAGCAGGTCTGGGAAGAATATGTGCTCTCACTCAACGGCGAATATGAAATGAATCCTGGCTCTTAATCCTTAAGCTCGCCATGGATTAATATATAAGCTTGCCTGAAAGGCATGCTTAAGATCGTCTCAAGATGTTATCGGTTGAGGAATTGTTATAAACAAATTATTGCATTTCTTAGCAAGTACAGCTATGCTAATAGAGTGAATATTTTATCTCACAAGATCTTGTGATCCTTTTTCAGGAGGTGAAAAAATGGATAAAAAGACCAAGAAGCAAATGGCGAAAATGGTGGATGCAGTTCAACCGCACTGTGATGAAGATATTGTTGCAGCAATGACCTGCAGTCATGCTGGTTCAATGAGTTCACTGTTGGTTTCAAAGCTGCTGGGTGGCGGTGGTGGGATTGTCCAATCTGTCAAACTTCCCAACCCGGTTTTCATCGCGGTGGGATCGAAATCAATTTACGCATTTGATTATGCGCCCAGGGGATTTAAGTTCAAGATCAAGAAGGAAGTTGCGCGCTGGTCCAAGGATGATATTGGCGTGGAAGCCGAAAATACTGGCACGATGGCAACTTTCGTCTTGACTACGGCTTCGGGGGAGAATTACCCCCTTGAAATTCCTACCATGATGGGCGCGAGGGAACTGGTTGGCGTGTTCCTTGATGCTTTGGGATGGGATCGCGGCTAAGGGGTTTGAGAAAGACACCTGCTTTAAGATGGCCGCCAGGGATATCCCCGCCTTGCCCAAGGGGACCAGGCAAAGGATGTTGTCTTCCTCTTCAACCAGGGACCGCCCAGAGGTCCCTGGAAGATCCAGTTCCATGATTTCAACCCGGTATTTGAACGTTGGGGCCTGCCAAACGTGAACCTGTTTCAGGAGTAGTTCAGGGGCTGCACAACAAGACCGCAGCACCCCCCAGCAAATGGAGATTTGTCTCAAAATGCTCCGTAAAACTGCCGCCGACCCGGTCCAGTACCAGCAGGTCTGGGAAGATTATGTGCTAGCCCTCAACGGCGAATATGAAATGAATCAGTGAAGGCGGTGGGATTGAGGGAATTTATCGTCCGATATATACTGCACTGAAATCTCTGTTGGCCTGGCAGCCCTCAGGTTCGGGGAGGTGGCTGGTGATCTGTCCTCTTATCGTGGCATCATCGGAATCATTGTATTCGAGGTCATATTCCACTACAAGATCATCGCCATCGGTTACCGGGATTTCCACCCGCCCCTGGTAGGCGGAAGCATTTTTCGATAATGTGATTCGATAAAGATTGATTGCACCATAGTCATTGGAGATCAGCAGATGCTCTCCGTCCTCATTCAATTCGATCGAAACTTCTAGCGGAGGGTCAGCCGGAGGGGGGGAACTGGACATATCGACCGGGCAGCCCTGGTAGCTTGGGGCGGAGTTGGTCCACAGCCAGGTGCCGCTGGGAGGGGTGTTATTTGTGTTTGCAGTGATTGTCTCGGGTTTGGGTTGCGTTTGTGGGCCGCTGCATCCAGCGAAAAC
>JBDLJU010000167.1:0-6797 GCA_039714215.1 Chloroflexota bacterium
ATTGTCAACACCGGCGATGACTTTGAACACTTGGGTTTGCAGATCAGTCCAGACCTGGATACGGTCTGCTACATGCTCGCAGGCATCCACAACCCGGAAACGGGATGGGGGCGGGCGGATGAAACCTTCCAGTCATTTGATCAGCTTGAGCTGCTTGGCGGTCCGACCTGGTTCCGGCTGGGTGACCGCGATTTAGCCACACACCTGGAACGCACCCGCCGGTTACAGGCAGGGGACACGCTCAGCCAGGTAACCGCAGATTTCTGTCAGGCCTGGGGAATTGCACCAACAGTGCTGCCGATGAGCAATCACTCCATCCCAACAATCGTGCTCACCGATCAGGGTGAGCTGGCGTTTCAAGAATATTTTGTCCACCAGCAGTGCCGCCCAGCAGTCACCGGTTTTCGTTTCGAGGGTATCCAGCAGGCGTCTCCTGCGCCGGGGGTAATTGAGGCAATCATTGAAGCGGATTGCGTCGTGATCTGTCCATCAAACCCATGGGTGAGCATCGACCCGATTCTCCATTTGCCGGGCATTCTCCAATCGTTGGAAGGTAAATCCGTCGTGGGAGTTTCGCCGATCATTGGAGGGCAGGCGCTCAAGGGTCCGGCAGCAAAAATGTACACCGAGCTGGGTATTTCACCTTCAGCCATCGCAGTTGCAGACCATTACGGTGATCTCCTTGCTGGTTTTGTGTTGGATGATGTTGATAAGAATCTTACAAAACCCTTAACCATGAAATGCTTGATTACTGATACAATTATGAAAGAGGAATCTGATCGCTTGCGATTAGGAGAAGAGGTTTTGTCCTTCGCGCGAGAGTTATGATGATCGTTTGCCAGGGAAGTTACGCCAAATTTCCCCAGCTCGGCGACAAGCTCCGCAAGAAAAAAAATCCGCGTAAGAAAGGATATGCCTTAAGATGACATTGTGGGCAGTTGTTCCTGTAAAGCCGCTACGGCGAGGAAAATCAAGGCTTTCAAGTGTGTTATCAGAAGATGAACGCACAGCTTTAAACAAAAAATTATTAATCCACACAGTAGATACCCTTACCCAAATTCCTGAGCTTGAACAAGTTTTGGTTGTCAGCCGAGATTCTGAGGCGCTGGCAATTGCGCGCCTGCATGGTACTCGCACCGTTTTGGAAGACAGCGCTTCTGAATTGAACATCGCCCTGACCAGGGCTACCGCAGTTGCTTCCACCTATGCCGCCAGCGAAGTATTAATTTTGCCAGCCGACTTACCCAACATCACTCCTGAAGATGTGAAGCAGCTGGTTGCCTTGGCGGATACCGGTACTTCAGTGGTAATTGCGCCTGATCACCACCGCACTGGCACCAATGCGTTGCTTGTACGCCCTCCGGGAATCATCTCTTACTCCTTTGGTGAGAATTCATTCCCCAAACACATGGCGCAGATCGAGGCAAAGGGGCTAAAAGTTAAGGTGCTCGAGCTTCCCTGTCTGGCACAGGATGTGGACTATCCTGAAGATCTCACCTTCCTCAACGGTCAGATTGATGATTGGTTGAGTCACGATGAAGGGGATGAGACCAGTGGGAAAGGCTACTACTCCGAGATGATTGCCAACGGCGGTGTTAGCTAAGTTCGAATCAAATTACTCACATTAAAAAAATAAAAGCCCTTGACTTATACCAAGGGCTTTTGTCTTTAAATAAGGATCTTGTATTTAGGAGGCTGGGGTCGCTCCCGGTAATTTTTGTTTGGCTTCCACTACTGTATTGAGCATAAATAAGCACAGCACAAAGCCGATCAAAGTGATGATGCTCCCCATGATGTAGGGATAGTTCATGTTTACATCAAAAAGCAAGCCGGCCAAAGATGGCCCCACAACCCGTCCCAGGCTCATGAAGGAGTTGTTCAATCCCATCGCTGAGCCCTGGCCGGTCTCTGCCCGTTTTGAGGTTAGCGATGATACTCCCGGGCGGATCATCGCGTTGGCAAGTACCAAAAAGCCGGTCGTTAAATAAATTGTTAAATCGTCAAAGGCCAGCAGCATCAAAATGAATCCTACAGCACTTAGGAGCAGCGAGGCTTTGATGATTTTTTCCTCGCCAAATTTCTTGGTCAGCGGACCAATTAAACCGCCCTGAGCAATTGCCGAGATCACCCCTACCATGGTCAGCAGCACGCCGACATCCTTTGGTCCGTAGTGGTGGCGATGTTCAGCAAATAATGAAAACACGCTCTCGAAATTGGTTAACCCAAAGCTCACCAGGAAGGCCAGCACCAGCAAGAACCCGATTGGTCCAAACATGGCCTGCCACATATCTTTGAACTGGCCGGCAACCCGGATTTTGGCTTGAGAGGTGCGTTTTTCGAGGGGCAGTGATTCGGGTAACGAGAAGTAAACCAGGATCATTGCCGCGAACGAGAGAAAGGCGCTGAAGAAAAATGGGATGAACAGGCTGCGTTCGATCATGTAGCTGTTCATCACGGGACTGAAGGTGCCTGCCATCCCCCAGGCCGCCAACTGTTCTACCAGCCAACCGCTTGCCCCCGGCCCAATCACCATGCCGACGCCCATTGCCGCCCCCAGCATACCCATTCCCCGGCTGCGATTTGCATCAGAGGTTGAATCGGCGATGATCGCATTGGCGGTGGGGATCGTAGCCGAGGCGAGCAGCCCCGCGAGCATCCGCGAAACAAACAGCATCCATAATTCTGTAGAGAATCCCATTAAGGCCATTGCCAAACCGTTGCCAAATATCCCGATCAGCAGGATCCACCGGCGGCCGAAACGGTCTGAGAGCGCTCCCCAAACTGGGGAAAAGATCAACTGCATCAGTGCGTAGCTGGCCATCAAGAAACCCACAGCGCTTCCGGATGCGCCAAGTTCTTCAACCAGGAAAGGGAACAGCGGAATAATCATTCCGAAGCCCATCATAATAATTACCAGGGTGGTGAACAATACTGGGATGCTGTTACGTTTTGAGTTCATTGAATATTGCAGCTCCATCAACAAGGAGGAATTTAAACCCGACTGCTCCAGGAATGGAAGCGCTAACGGCCGGTAGGAATAATCGTTTATTGAATTGTGCTGTGCGCTTGGTTTTATCTATTCATTACGGGCTAGATTGTACCTGAGAAAGGTAAAAATTACAAAATCAGGTTCTCGAAACCAGCCGGTATATCGTCTCCTGGTTATCTCGTTCCTTTGAACAGTTTCCGAGAAACGGGCAGCTCTCACATGGTGTGCTGCAAATGTTTTCCCCATCAAGTAGATCTGCAGTAACCCTGCCTTTGCGAATGAGAATGTCCAACATCGCCTGTAAGCCAGACGGGGTAACCCCCAGTTCTGCACAGATTTGTTCCTGGGTCAGCTGGCCGGGATGGCTTTCCAGCAGCTCGAGTAGTTTTTGGAGCATCGATTAACCGCCCAATCCAAGCAGGCTGCCGATCTGGAAAACGCCGACCGCCAGCAGCCAGGGCACTGCCAGGGTGATCAATACCGAGACCATTGCCCACTTCCAGCCAAATTCTTGCGCCTGCGCGCTGACCGTCGCCACGCAGGGTACATACAGCAGCACAAAGATCAGGTAGGCTGCTGCGGAGAGCGGGGTGAACGCGGCTAAGATTGCCTGGCTCAAAGCTGAATTTTTATCTTCCATGGATGGTTCTTTGTGGAATAAAGGAATGCCGGGCGTGAATGCGTTCAACAAGGATTTACCTGCGTTAACCATGCTCTCTCCAAGCCCAACCCCCAGTTCTTTGAGATCTTCCAGGAAAGAATTGTTCCTGATTGAGGTTTCTTCCTGGGGCACATGGTAGACCTGCGCCAGGGTAGAGACCACCATCTCCTTGGCGACCAGGCCGGTGATCAGCGCACCGCTGGCCTCCCAATCCCCGAATCCGGCTGGTTCTAATACCGGGCTGACTGCTGAGCTGACCTTACCAAAATAGCTGTCCACTGGATCAGATACCCCGACAGGGTGGGTGAGCAGCACCCAGAGGATGATTGAAAAGCCAACGATCACTGTGCCGGCTTTTTTGATAAATTCGGAAGACTGCATCCAGGCATAGCTCAGCGTGGTTTTCAGGTAGGGTTTGCGGTAAGAGGGCAGCTCCATGATCATGATGCTCAAGGTGCGGCCCTTAAAGATCAACTTCGAAGCCAACATCGCAATCACTGCGGCAACCACAATCCCAACCAGATAGAGCAGGAAGATCACCAGGTTGGCGTTATGGGGGAAGAATACCATCCCGAAGATCAGATAGACCGGTAAGCGTGCGGAGCAGGACATGAAGGGAATCAGCAGACCGGTGAGCAGGCGCGCCTCGCGTTTTTCAATTGTGCGCGTGGCGTAGATCGCCGGCACATTACAGCCGAAGCCCAGTACCATTGGGATGAAGGATTTACCATGCAGGCCGACTTTGCTCATGAAGCGGTCCATCACAAAAGCAGCCCTGGCGATGTAACCGGTCTGCTCCATCAAAGAGAGCAGCAGGTACATGGTAAACAATCCAGGCACAAAGACCATCACGCCGCCCACGCCAGCCAACACGCCCTCAACCATCAGGGAGTGCAGCCATGCAGGGGCGCTGATCAAACTTAACAGCTGGCTCGCCCAGGAGGCGAAGTACACATTGAAGAGCGCATCAATCCAATCAATAAAGGGCGTGGACACATTTTGGACAATATTAAACACCAGGTACATGATTCCCAAAAAGATTGGAAGGCCAAATACGCGGTGCGCCAGCAGGCGGTCAAGTTTGTCTGAGAAAGAGGTTTGGTCGTCCTCCTGGCGAGTCACCGAATCGCTCATCAAGGACTGCACGAACTGGTAGCGCTGCTCTGGCAAGGCAATTTCAAGATCACTGCCCAGGCTGGTAATTAATCGCTCTCGGCTTTGTTTAACTGCTCTGAGCAGCTTATGGGGGGTGGATTTCTTCCTGTTGAGCAGGTTGAGATCGCCTTCCAGCAACTGGATCGCAAGCCAGCGCGCCGGGTAGTAGCTGCACAACAACTGATCTTGCTCGATCTGCTCGGTGAGCAGCTCCAGTTCCTGTTCGACTTCGTGAGAATACTTCATGCTGCTGCGGTTTCCAGCGAAAGGCAGGTTGCCAGCAAGACATCTTTTAATTCCTCTAAGCCTTCGCCTTTGTTGGCAGTGACTTCAATTACAGGGATATCGTCCAATTTGTGCGAGAATTTTTGCAGGTTGACATAGATGCCATTCTTGTGGGCTACGTCAGTCATGTTCAGCACCAGAATCATCGGCGCACCGGTTTCTTTGATTTGCACGGTGAGGTACATATTGCGCTCCAGGTTGGAGGCATCAATTACGTTAATCACCAGATCGGGTTGCTCCTCTAAGATGAAGTCCCGGGTGATCTCTTCCTCGGGAGAATAGGATGAAAGTGAGTACACCCCAGGCAGGTCAACCAGCTCGATCTCCCGGTGATCAATTTTAAGTTTTCCAGATTTCTTTTCCACGGTTTTGCCAGGCCAGTTGCCAACGTGCTGATCTCCTCCCGTGAGAGCGTTGAAAATTGTGCTTTTTCCCGCGTTGGGGTTGCCTGCCAGAGCGAATTTGAATGCAGCCATTAATTATCTTCCTTGAGAGGCGCGACGGTGATTTTTTTTGCCATGCCGCGTCCGAGCGCAATCCTTGAGCTGCGGATGGCGATCAGCAAAGGTCCGCCGGCGTCTTGCAAGACCCGCAGGTTGATCCCAGGGGTTAAGCCCATTTCGGCTAAACGGCGCTGTAATCCTTTGCCGCCTTTGAGGCTCACCAATTGGTATGTTTCACCGAGAGGGGCATCGGTTAGCAGCATTGTCATTTTGTTGGCCATCGTTTAGTTGTCCTCAGTGATGGAGACCTGGATCAGTCCAGCCAATTCTGCGGTGATCGAGATGTTGTTCTCGGGTGTTGAGACCAGCATCTCGCCATCTCCGCTGACCGCCAGTACCTCGATTTTTGCACCGGGGCTCAGCTGCTGCCCCTTGAGGTAACGGGTTGTGGCCTGATCGACGCGTAGTTTAACTACTTCAGCGCTTTGCCCCGCGTGCAGTGAACTTAGCCGCAGGTCAGCAACAGGCTTTTTCCGGCTGCCAGGCTGCGAGATCGTATTGCCGGTTGGGGAGGCCTTTGGATCGTTGAGGAAGTGAGAGAGCCGCCGGGCCATCTCTGGTTCGGTGATGTGTTCCATCCTGCAGGCGAGCGCATCTGCTTCTCGCGGGGTATACCCAAGATGCTCGATGAAAAAGGTCTCCCATAAGCGGCGGTTACGCAGGAATGCCTGCGCATGCTCGGCGCCTTGCGGGCTGAAACTGACCCCTTTATACGGTTGGTAGCTGACCAGCCCCTCTTCCTCCAGCTTGCGGATCATCTGGTTGGCGGAAACCACCTGCACGTCTAGCTCTTCGGCTAAACGCGGGATTGAGATCGGGGTGGGTGTGCCTTGCTCTTCAAGCAGCGCCAGGGTGACCAGGTACATTTCAGCATTTTCAGATTGCATGATTAGTTGCGCCTTAAGATTTCCTTAAAAATGTTATGGTTTATATAAACAATAACCCCGAACGCAATTTTTATCTATGACAAATGTCACAATATAGGGGGGTTAGATGTCCTGAATTCAGAGCGCAGATGGCAGCAGTTAGATGACAGTAGACAGCCGTCGGTTGTCAGTTTTCAGCACACCTGGATTGCATTTTTCAATGTTGGGGCGACCCGTGAGGTCGCCCGCATACAAACACGGTCTTGCTGCACACAAATGTAGGGGCGCGGCATGCCGCGCCCAGGGCGTGCGCCGCACGCCCCTACCGGAGAGCACTC
>JBDLJU010000168.1:0-6762 GCA_039714215.1 Chloroflexota bacterium
ACGCATTGGTTGTGGGTAACCATTGGGCCAAGATGGATCATATCCTCTTGATCCAACGAAATTTGATCCTGCCCCGGAATTCGAGAAATATCAATTAAGATAGTAACTTCTGGATGTGCATCTTGTTCAAATTCCAACATCAGATCTGTGCACCCTGCAGCGATCATAGCTTTAGAGCCATGGATCGCCAGAAGGTCAAGCACCTCGGTTATCTTATTTACGCTTTTATATTCAATCACAATTTGTACCTCCAGATAATGCCAAAAACCATATTCTATAATCTAATTTGAAACTTCTTTTCTCTGATCATTGATTGCGACACACAATTTCTCAGCAGTGATTGGGATTTCTTTTACTCGCACCCCAACAGCATCATAAATTGCGTTGGCAATTGCTGCCATCGGTCCGATAGAAGGCGGTTCTCCAATCCCCTTTGCGCCAAACGGACCAGATGTACCTGGTTCTTCGATGATTACCGATTGGATTGGAGGAATATCTAAAACCGTGGGGATCGGATAAGTAGCAAAAGATGGGTTTTTGATTTCTCCCTCTTCAACAACCAACTCCTCCATGAGGCCATATCCCACCCCCTGGACAACACCGCCTTCGATTTGCCCCTCAACCCCATCAGGATTAATTGCTTTCCCTACATCGTGACCTGCGGTGATGTTTAACACTTTGCAGATGCCGGTCTTTGGGTCAACCTCCACCTCTGCAATATGGGTTCCCACCAGGTATGTCGTCGGATAGGTGCTGAAACCTTTACCAGGAAGAGTTTTAAAAGGTTCGTGAGAAATCAATGAACCTCGGCCAAGGATCGGACCGCCGCGCACAAATTTTGAAATACCGATTAAATCGACCAAACTGAGTATCTGTTCCCGATTATCTTTATGAAAGGCCTGACCTTTTTCCCATATGATCACATTTTTTTTACATTCAAATACACTCGCGGCAAGCTCGATCAACTGATCACGGACATCCTCAGCGGCAAGCAATACCGCTTTTCCTGTATCCTGGACTGTCCTGCTGGCGAATGAACCAGAATCAAATGGGGAACTATCAGAATCTGGGGAGCCAACATGGATATCTTCAGCTGAAATCCCGAGAACATCAGCGGCTATCTGGCAAAAGGCGGTATATGTACCGGTCCCAAGATCCGTAACCGAAGTGAGAATAGTGCAGGAACCATTTCCGTTTACCCGCAAACCAGCTGAAGAAGAAAGCAGCCCCGATTCTGAAATGATATTGGCGACCCCAATCCCCCGGTTGGTACCCATATTTCCTTTTTTAGTCTGGTATTTGGCTGCTTTTAGCGCTGCCTGCATTGTTTCTTTAATGGCCATCTCCTCAAATTTCTGACCGGTGATGTTGTGATCTTCTTCGCCTGCCAAATTTTTCAAACGTAATTCTACCGGGTCAATTTCCAATTCCTCGGCGATCAAATCCATAAAACATTCTGTGGCGAACCCCATTTGCAAACCGCCATAGCCTCGCATGCAGCCCCAATCAGGGTTATTGGTATAGATTGCTCTGACCTGCCCTTCACAGTTTGGAAAGCAGTAAGGGCCTTTAGAAAAAGCGAGTGCAACAATCGAAGTGCCGATCGCTTCATCTGCATAGGAACCCACATCCACGAGGATATCTGCCTCCCAGGCAACAATGGTGCCATCACTTTGGGCGCCAGCCCTAAAATGAATGGTATAAGGTGGACGAGGATGCGACATCATGAAATCTTCTTTACGAGTGAGGTTTAACTTAACTGGTCGGCCGCTGGCGCGGGTCAGCAGAGCGGCAATCGGCTCAAAGCGAGCGCCTAATTTCCCCCCAAATGCACCGCCCATCCAGAGCGGAATGACCCGAACTTCCTGTAATGGCAGGCCCAGCGCCGCCGCAACTTCTTGGTGACAGATGCTCAACTGCTGTGTGCCTGTCCAAACGGTCAGGCGTCCATCCTGATCAAAATCCGCGACACACGCCCAGGGTTCCAAATAAGCCTGATGCATTGGTTTTGTCGTATAAGTTTCCGTAAAAATATGGTCTGCCTGATCGAAACCTTCTTTTATATTCCCTAAACTCAACCTGGCATCCATACAGGTGTTCTCGTAACGAATGTATGGGAAAATCGATGCATATTCCGCCAGATCAGGGTGGAGAATAGCGGCATCAGGGGCTAATGCCTCCTCCGGGGAAAAGACCGCAGGCAAATCTTCATATTCCACTTTGATTAACTCGAGGGCAGCTTGAGCAACAACCTCATTTACCGCCGCTACCGCAGCGATTGGCTCCCCAATATGCCTTACTCGATCACTGGCAAAGGCCGAGCGATCAAATAAATAATTACCATAGGGATGATTTGGGCCATCTGAGGCAGTAATGACAGCTTCAACACCGGGCAGGTTAACAGCCTCGCTGGTTTCAATGCTGACGATCCGCGCGTGGGGACGATCACTGGCCAGGATTTTACCGACCAGCATACCCGGTCTTGAAAAATCACTGATATAGGTAGCTTTTCCTGTCACTTTGGCAAGCGCATCTACTTTTGGAATAGATTGCCCTACGGATTTTTTGTATGCCATTACAACCTCAATTTTTTAATCAATTTTACTTCACCGCAGATCTATCTTTTTAATGCCTAACCCTCACGCAAATAAGGGTTTCCCAAAGCCAAGGGAGCGCCTGACTTTGCACGGCCGTAAACCAAGACAACAATTGTTAACACATAAGGGAGGGATACCAAAATCTGGTAAGGGAAAGCAACGCCAATCGCTTGAACCTGAAGTTGGAAAGTGTCTAAAAAACCAAATAGTAAAGCAGCAAACATAATATTCACTGGCTTCCAATTGCCTAAAATCACAATAGCCAAGGCAATCCATCCTCTGCCAGCCACAATCCCAGGAGAATAAAGACCGGCTGAAGCCAATGTAAGAAACGAGCCCCCCACCCCGGCCATAACCCCACCGAAAACAACACCCAAAAATTGATATACGGTTACATTGACACCCTTCATATCAACAGCACGGGGATTATCACCAATTGTCCTGAGCACCAATCCATACTTAGATTTATATAAGAACAAATGAATCAGAATTACCAGAGCAATCACGATATATGTGAGTAAATGTTGGTTGAAAAGGAACTCACCGAAGAATGGGATTTTGGAGAGTAGAGGAATTGGAATTTGTTCAAAGGTTTCTACTGTCGCCAAATTCTGAGTAGCCACACCAGCAAAGGTGACCCTGAAAAGATAAAGGCTGACACCCGCTGCAAAGATGTTGATCGTCAGACCGGCAATCGTCTGATCAGCTTTCAGCAGGACAACTACAAATGCCAATAAGGTGCTCATCAAGGCTCCGGCAATCATTGCCCACAGAATACCCATCCAGAGAGACCCGGTATTGTAGGTTGCCAGAAAACCAGCAAAACCGCCAATCAGCATTGTTCCTTCAATGCCGAGATTTAATACACCAGACCTTTCGGTGATTAATTCTCCCAAAGCAGCAAAAAGAATTGGGGCTGCCATGCGGAACATCCCTGAAAGCAAACTGACCACAAATGTTACTTGTAAAATATCACTCATCTATCTGCACCTTCCTGATGCGATATTGTCTGACGACAAAAGCAATCACCAAGAAAAATAATATAACACCTTGAATTGAATGGACCAATGCAACCGGCACCTGACTCTTGATCTGCATGAGGTAAGACCCATTGATCAATGCCCCAAAGAAAACTGCCGCCACGATTGCTCCAAAGGGATTCAACTGCCCCATCATGGCAACCAAAATCCCAGTGAAACCATAACCTGCGGAGATATCTAACCGCAGCCGGTGATGAACACCTGCGATCTCCGTCCCCCCGCCCAAACCTGCCAAAGCCCCGCTGACCAACATGGTGAGCAGAATCGTTCGGGTGACATTAATACCTTTGAATTTTGCTGCCACCGGGTTTACACCAATCGCCCTTATTTCATAACCGATCGGTGTTTTCCAAAGCAGCAAGTACACCAATAAAACCATTACCAGCACCAGGATCAGACCGATATGAAGTTTGGAATCAAAAAGAGAAGGGAAGTAAGTTGTCGGAGCAAAGGAGATTGACTGCGGGTATGAAGATTTTGGATCAGTCCAATGATTCTGCAATATGTAGGACATGATGAATTCGATAATGTAGTTCAGCATTACCGTTACAATAATTTCGTTTACTCGAAATTTTGCCCGCAGGTAGCCAGCAATACCAGCCCAAACTGCACCGCCAGTCATCGCGGCCAGAATAATAATCGGCACCAATATTGGTTGGGGCAAGTTAGCTAACTTGATACTTACCCAGGTAGTCATCATTGCGCCTGCCAAAAACTGACCCTCACCACCAATATTCCAAATCTTTCCTCTAAACGCTACCACTGCGGCCAGGCCGGTGAATAGCAGCGGCGTGGCCTGAAGTATGGTCTGCATAACTGCTTTAGGGGTACCAAAGGCTCCTTCGTAAAGGGCACCATAGGCTTCGGTGGCATCTGTCCCCGAACTCACAATTACTACAGCGCCAACCAGCAGGCCTGCAACCAGCGCGACCAAGACAGCCAAAAGATCTATCCAAGGATTACGGATCTCCTGTTTGACTATTTTTAATTTTGTTTTTATTACTTGTTCGTTATTCATGGAAGTCATTTTATACCTTCCGTAACACCAGCCATAAGAAGACCAATTTGCTCACGGCTTGTTTGATTGGTTTTAAATTCTCCCATGATCTTTCCCTGATATATCACCGCAATTCGGTCAGCAACATTAAATATCTCATCTAAATCTTCAGAAATTAACATCACGCCAATACCCTGATCCCGAAGCTCAACCAGACGCTGATGGACGTATTCAATTGCACCCACGTCCAACCCGCGAGTAGGACAATTGGCCATCACACAGGTAATATCTCTAGATAGTTCTCTGGCCAAAATAAGCTTCTGCAGGTTGCCTCCAGACAAACGTGCTGCCACCTGCTCAGGGCCAGATGTCGCAATTTCGTATTCCTTGATCAGGTTTTCTGCATTTTTGATTATTTCCTTTTCTTTTAACAATATTCCAGATTTGAAGGGAGAAACCCATTGGCTGCCCAAAATTAGATTCTCTGCAACAGTAAACTCTAGCAGCAAACCCTGCGTCATCCGGTCTGAGGGAATGCTGGCCAAGCCTTTGCCTAATATCTTTGCGGTTTTTAATCTGGTAATTTCATCCCCATTTAGGTAAATATTTCCTCCAGAAATCGGATGGATTCCAATAATTGCATCAAACAATTCACTTTGCCCATTACCGCCAACCCCTGCGATCCCTAAAATTTCATTCTGATAAATACTCAAATTGATCGATTTTAACGATTCCCTTTTATCTTTACTGCTTGCACTTAGGTCACGGATTTCCATCACCAATGTGCCTGGTTCAAGGGTTTCTTTTTCTACTTCGAAATGCACACCGCGTCCCACCATTAAGGTAGCAAGTTCTATTTTATTGGTTGTGGATGTCTTTACGGAGCCAACCTTCTTCCCTTTACGGAAAATTGTGATCCGATCTGAAACCTGCATTACTTCATTTAATTTATGAGTAATAAAAATAACTGATGTGCCATCCATGGTCATTTTTTTAATTATCGAAAATAATTGCTCAGATTCTTGTGGGGTTAAAGCCGCGGTGGGTTCATCCAGGATCAGAATCTCAACCCCGCTGAATAATGCTTTCAGAATCTCAACCCACTGCTGCTGACCAACGGCGAGGTTAGCCACCAATGCATGCGGATCTAACTCTACCCCAAATTTCTCGGACAACGCTACCACTTTTTTGGCCGCATCTTTTATCCCCGTAGAAATACCAGACTTTTCAACCCCAACGACAATGTTTTCAACAACGGTCATTGTAGGGACAAGCACAAAATGCTGATGCACCATCCCGATCCCATGATGAATAGCATCTCTGGGGGAATTGAATTTAACATCAAAACCATTTACCTTAACTGTACCCGTATCTTGATGATAAGCGCCATAAAGACATTTGGCAAACGTAGATTTACCTGCCCCATTTTCACCCAAGAGACAGTGTATCTCTCCGGCGGTTAAATTGAAATTAATTTGGTCATTTGCCACAAAGTTACCAAAGCACTTATTTAAATTTGAAACCTCTAACACAACTGATGAATCTTGGATTGCGCTCATATAATGTTCCAATTCTACTGGCTTAATTTCATGCGTAACCAGGGAGTACTCACCTGTTTCCAGGTGGGTACTCCCCAAACGGTTATCTGTAAATACTCAACTGATTACTCAGTCATGTCTGGATTAAATTCAACCACCAGGGAGCCATCAATCATTTGCTGGCGGATTGCCATCACTTGATCAATTACCTCTGCGGGAATTGCGCCATCTTTATCGTCAATCACGACGATATCCGTGCCACCTTCCGCCAGGCGGAACATGACTGCCTCAGTTGGAGCATCATAAGGAACGCCATTGGCAACATGGTCCCACCAGGCATCAATGATCGTGTTCCAATGCGGTTCCCATAAGATCAAATTGCTCGTCAGGACTACTTCCGGACCGAGATCATTCTGATCCACATAGTTTCCGGCGCACCACACCCCAGCATCCATGCAGGCTTCGATCGGCCCAATTGGCTGAGAATAAATGAAATCTGCGCCAGCTGCAATTTGAGCAGTGGCAGATTCAATTGCTTTCGGGGGATCAAACCAGGATTCGATGAATGCGAATTGCACTTCAACGTCTGG
>JBDLJU010000169.1:0-6730 GCA_039714215.1 Chloroflexota bacterium
GTACAAATTGGGTAAGATTATGATAGAATAAGTTATCAATATAGTAACTCCGTAGTGCACATCTCCTCCTTGTGCCAAGCTGCTCGCCGTACCTCCTCACGGTGAGCAGCTTACTTTAACCCCAAATATTCCAACAACTTTCATTGTCCTTTTTCCCCCTCCACCTTGCAATTTTGTAAATCATAAAATACTCAGACTGTCATAAAATTAGGGTACCTGGCAAAGTAAAGGAGCAGGTGATTGGGTGATATGCGTGCTTTAAAAAACTTTCTGCCGTCGATCTTTCCAAAGGTTGCTGCAGAAGAACCTCAGCAGACGAAATTGGCAAGCCATAGGATCGCGCTTCAAACGATGTTGATCGTGGGGGTGCTGACCAGTATCTATCTGTATATCATTACTGAATTATCCCTTAAAGCAGTGGGCATCTTCTCCCTTGGTTTTATTTTATATCTGATCACCATCCTGCTTTACCGTTCGGGAAAAACTCAGCTGTCGAAGTGGATGATGGTTGTTACCATTTGGACAAGTTTTACCCTGTTCTTATTTCTCTGCGGCGCGATCGACCAATTTGTTTTTATTGGTTACTTTGTTGTGGTGATCATCTCGGGGATGTTTTTGGGAGATCTGCAGGCCTATTTGTTTAGTGCCGTCGTCGCGCTGACTTCTGCAGGATTCTTGCTGACCGCAAAATATTCTTATGCTCTTGCTGCTGCCCTGGGTGAAGTTAACCACACAGAGATTGTCTTCCAGACGATCTTTTTGATCCTTGCTGCCCTGGTAGGACGGGCGCTTGCCAGAGAGCGTGAAGTCGCCGTCAGCCGGCTGGTCGCGCTTTCGCAAAAAGCGCAGGCGATCTTTGAACAGTCCCCCGATGCGATTTTTATCACCGACCTGGATTTCATCGTCACTGAAATGAATCTGGAAGCCGCAAATCTGCTCAACAGACCGCTTGATAAAGTTCTGGGAGAAAGCCTCCTGGACTTTGTCCCCACCCAGGCTGTCCAGTACGTTAACGAATTGGTCAGCGATACCCTCGTAAAAGGCAGTATTTCTAAGATCGAGATCGTCTACCCGACCAGCAGGGGGGTGGAAGAGCACATCCAGGTTTCAGCGAACTTGATCGCCGGGGACCAGTTGAAACCCGACCATTTCCAGATAATCTTACGCGATATCACTGCTCGCAAACATGCAGAAAGTTTGGTGCAGCGCCTGGCGATGCAGGATCACCTCACCAAAGTGGATAACCGCCTGTCGCTGCAGTACCGGCTGAGCAGCTTAATTGCCCAGATGAAGCAGAGTCCAGGGCAGTTTGCGGTGGTGTATTTTGACCTGGACGATTTCAAATCAGTGAATGACAGGTTCGGTCATCCCGTCGGCGACCAGCTGCTGGTTGCCTTCACCAAACGCCTGCTGGGGGCGATCCGTGAATCCGATTTTCTGGCGCGGATTGGGGGCGATGAATTTGTGCTGATCATCGAAAACTATGCTTCTCCGGAAGAGCTTGAACTCACCTTGGCGCGGATTGTTCAAAGCCTGTCTGAGCCGTTTAAAATAAAAACCCATCTGATCGATCTGGTAGCCAGCTACGGTATCAGCCATTTTCCTGCGGATGGCGATAACCCCCAACAGCTGCTCGCCAGGGCGGATTCGGCGATGTATTCCAGCAAATCAACATGAGCTGAACACCTGCAAGAAATCCTTGCAAATTTCCCAGAACCGATGTAAAATATAATTAGAACAAAAGTTCTAATTATGATGATTGAATCCACACTCCCGGCCCGGCGCGCTGTCGCCGAAATAGTATACGCTTACCGTCAGGTGATGGGCGCAGACGGCGCGCCGCTTTCACTGCGAGAGTTTGCCCGTGCCCTCAACCAGGCGCTGGAGGTGTTTGGCGACAGCGTTTCGCACCAGACGATCAAGAACTGGGAAGACCGGGTGCACCTGCCGCGCACCTATTTCATGATCCAGATCGGGGTGCAGTCTCCCAATGACTGGCGGCGTGACTTTTCTCAAGACATCCTTTCAGCGCTGCGCCCCGATTTGTACCAGCCCGCCACCGCGATCGGGCGTTTGGCACGCGAGCGCAGTCTGGCCGAGACCGGTCCGCAAAAACCGGGCTTCGATAGCCGCTGGCTGCAGTCTTAGCCTGCTGTCAGAATCTTGACATCGCCTGAATATCCGGGAAGGCAATCAGGAGAAGTGGTAGCATAGCAGCACCTTCAGCGGGGAGCAGCAGGGAGGGAAATTTATTTGCCGCAGCAAAAGACCAGCAAATTAGCGCATCCGCGCCTCCGGGTGTGGCTGCGCCATGCCTCAAATGCAGACTTGTCCCACCTGGCAGGCTGGTGCCGGGCGGAAATCGCCGGAGAGGATCACGGCATCCCCGGGTTTGTCCAGTTCTACCGCCTGGTTTTCGGCAGGGAGCTGCCCCGCCATGCCCGTGAAGAATGGCTCCCGGCAATCTATCAGGCGCGCGCCCGTGGAAAAGGCGCCGTCATCCAGGCCTTCCGTGGGGCAGCCAAGACCACCACCCTGAGCGTTGCCTGGGTGGCTTTTCGGATTGGGCACCGGCCGGAGTGCAGCAATCTGGTGATCCAGGCGGGGGATAAGGCCGCCCACGACACCAGCCAGCAGATCGCCGACCTGATCGCCCACTCGCAGGCCTGGCGGGCGGTGTTTCCCTATGTCAGGCCTGACCTCAAGCAGGGATGGGGCGCCGCCGGCTATGAAGTTATGCGCACCGATCTGGAGTATCCGGGTTGGCGGGCGCGCTGTGCCCAGGTCAAGGGCAAAGACCCGAGCCTGCTGGGGTTGGGCTACCGCTCAAGGGCCTTGATTGGCAAGCACCCCAGCGGCGTGCTGCTGATCGATGACATCCACGATGAAAACAACACCCGCTCTGCCAAAGAGCTGGCGATGGTGCGCCAGGTGGTTGCCGGCACAATCCTCCCGACGGTGCTGCCCGAGACCTGGCAGGTGGTTGTCGGCACGCCCTGGGTGCCCAATGATGTCCTCGCCGGCTTGCAGGCGACTGGCAGATACCTGGCGGTGCGCACCCCGCTCCTGCGCCGCGGGGAGATCGTCTGGCCGGAACGCTTCAGCAAAGCAGACCTGGAGGGCATCCGCCAGGCGGTTGGCGAACGTGAGTTTGCCCGCATGTACCTGCTCGACCTGGATGCTGCCAGCGGCGCTCACCTGCGGCGCAATTGGCTGCACAGCTACCCCGCCGAGAAGATTAATCCAGGCTGGCCGGTGGTGATCGGCGTGGATTACGCCTCAACCGCCGACCAGCTGACTGCCGGGCGCAGAGATTTCTTCGCCGTGGCGATTGGCCGGGCATTACCCGGCGGGGCGGGTGTGGTGCTCGTCGATGGCTTCCGCGGCAAGGTCTCGCAGGGAGAAGCCGAGCTGCAGCTCAAGCGCCTGGCGGAGCAGTATCCCACCACCCAGGTGATCGGGGTGGAAGCGGTAGGCAAGGGCGAAGAGTTTTTCCACCTGATGCTGCGCACCTCGCGGCTGCCGCTCCAGCCGGTCAGCACCGGGCGGAGCAGTAAAGGCGAGCGCTTCGAGAAGGGCATGGCGCCCCTCTTCCAGTTCAGGCGGGCCTGGGTTTCAGACATAGAAACCCCCTTCATCCGGGCGTTCAAAGACGAGTGGGTGCGCTGGCCCCAGGGAGAGCATGATGACACCCTCGATGCCGTTTACTGGATGTTGTATGTCGGCGCGCCGCACCTGATCAGCGCCGAGGGCAGGCAGGCCAGGCAAAAGAATCCGTTTGCCGAGTTGGGCCGCCTCTAAAAAAATCAAACAAGGGAGAAATCAGATGAAAAGTTTGAGCAGTTATCAAGAAATTGCCCACCAGATGGTGGCGCAGGACCGGGAAAAAGACGAAATGATGGCGGCGATGGAGGCGATGTGGCAGGGAAATTGGCAGCTTCCCAGGGAGATCGCTGAGCTGCGTTGGATCCACAAGGTGGTCAGCACCGACCCGCATGACGCCCTGCGTGCCGGCGTGCGGGTGCTCTCCAGCGTGGGGCCGCGCGTAAAAGTAATTTCTCTGGGGACCGGTGAAGCCAGCCAGCCGCTCACCGACCAGGTTGAGCGCGGGCTGAGCTGGCTGTTCCACCAGGCCAACCGCCGGCGGCAGTCCAGCGTGCTGCGCGACATCGTGCTCAGCGCGCTGCTCTATGACGAGGTCATCGCCCAGGTGGTCTACCTGCCGCACCAGATCAAAGCCCTCCAGGCAGTCGGCGCCGACACCCGGCGTTTGCAAATCGCCCGCCGCTTCGGGCCCTACGCCATCCTGGTGCGCAATCCGCGCCAGGTGCATATTCGCTATTCCGATTGGATGCCCGAGGCAGTGCTGCACAAGCGGGTCATGCCGGTGGGGGAGGTCGTCGAGTTTTGGGGAAAGCAGGCCAATCAGCTGGGGCGTGCGCTCAAAGCAGACTCAAAGGGCAGCCTGCGTTTTGCCACGGTGTATGACTACATGGACCTCGACTCGCGGGTGGTCTGGGCATACCTGCACGAGCACACCGCCGCGGTGATGCCAAAATCCGCGCTGGACGGGGAGTACCAGGCGGTCGAAATCATGCGCGCCGGGCACGACCTCGGGTTTTTACCCTGGGTTGCCAAAGTGGGCGGCACCACCCTGCCGGAGAACCCTGCGCACCAGCGGGTGCCGATGCTCTACAGCGTGTTTCAGTCGGGGCAGTGGGAGACCCAGAACATCCTCGAATCCCTGCTGACCTCTGAGGTGATTGCCTATGCATCAGCGCCGCGGCTCAAGGTGGAAGGCCCCACCGATAATGTGGAAGTTGATTACGGCGAGCCGGGACGGATGGCCTATGTCCCCCCGGGGCATAACCTTTCGCTGCTCTCCCCGCCCAGCCTGGACAGCAGCCTGGAGGCGATCGCCAACCGCTTCGGAGAACGGATTGGCAAGAGCACCGTGCCGCGCGTGCTGCAAACCGCCGACTTCCCATCCGGGACTGCCTTTGCGACCCTCAACCTCGCCACTCAGAGCGGGCTGAAAAGCCTGACGCCCTATCGAGAGCTGGCGGAGCAAGCCCTCGGTGATGTCTTCCACCAGATGTTGGATTGGATTGCGGTCAGTGGGAAGCCGGTCACCGCCTATACCCCGGGTGGAAGCGCCGGGGGAGACCAGGTGGTGCTTGATCCCCAGCAGGTTGATCTCAAGAATTTGTTTGTCGAGGTCGAGCTCACCGCCGATGTGCCCCTTGACAAGGTCTCGCGGATCAATGCCGCCGCCACCGCGGTCAAAGAGCTGAACTACTCCCGGGCACGCGCCCTGGAATATGTCGGGGAAAACGACCCCAGCGTGATCATCGCTGAAGCCCAGCAGGAGGAGATCCAGGCTCTGGAGCACGAACTCCGCAAAGCGGAACGCCGGGGTCTGGCGGAAGAGCAAATCCGCCAGCGGGTTGCCAAAACCAGGGCGTCACAGCAGGTGGAAGAGGACGGTTCAGAGGACCTCTCCGAGTCTGATGACCAGCAAGATATCGAGTTTGCAGATTAATCGGGGGTTTAGACCTTCTCTTTTTCTGCTGCAGAGAGGATCCGGGTGTCGGGCATCTGCTTGACGGCCAACAAAGCGCTGTCGGCTTTGTCGAGTAAAAATTCAAGCGTGGTGCAGCTTTTATCGATCTCTGCGAGACCCTGGCTGAGCGAGATCGAGACGGTGTCCTTGGTCGTTTTCACCTCGGAGGAGCTGAACAGGCCGTCCAATCTCTCGGCCAGCTTGTGTCCTTCCGCCAGGTTCGTGCCCGGCATGAGGACCACAAATTCATCTCCGCCGTAGCGGGCGGCAATATCGGAGGTGCGGATGCCTAAACGCAGCAGCCGGCCTACTTCAATCAGCATTTTATCCCCCATGGTATGCCCGTAGTGGTCGTTGGTTTTTTTGAGGTTGTCGAGGTCTAACATCACCAGGCTGAGGGGCGTATTATAGCGTTTCGCCTGCGCAAAGGCGGCTTCCGCGGCCTCAAAAAAATGCCGCCGGTTGTAGAGCCCGGTTAATGGGTCTTTGATTGCCAGGTCCTGCACCTTTTCGAAGAGGCGCTGCTTCTCGATCCCCAGGCCAAGCTGGCGGCCGAAAAGCTCGAGCAGGTTCTGGTCTTTGACAGAGAAAGCCTGCTTATTTTCACTCTCCACATTGATGATCCCGATAATGTTCTCCCCGACCTTGATCGGGACGCACAGCTCCGAAGCGGTGTGCGGGATGTCTTTCAGGTAGGCCTCGCTCTTGGTCACATCGTCGATGCGCATACTTTTCCCGGTGCGGAAGACTTTTCCGGAGATGCCGTCGGCGGGATCAAGCACAAGGATTCTTTTCTGGTTATTGGGCAGTTTTATTTTAATATGGAGAGATTTTTCTTTGGGTTGATAGACGCCGATCCCAAAAGAATCTGAGTAGAGGGTCTCGCTGATGATCCGGATGGCTTCGTCGATCAGGTTATCGACGGTGTTGGTTTGTGCCATGGCGGAGGCCAGCTGGTTCAGGGCGGTCAGCTCTTCAACTTTTTCCTGCTTCTTCTGGTCTTCGTCCCGGCGGGCGAGTACATTGGAGATCAGGTCTCCGGCAACTTTCAGCAAGGCGACTTCGTCCTGGCCCCATTTCCCCTCACGCCCCATCGTGCTAAAGCCGATCAATCCATAGGGCTGTTTGTTTCGGTAGCAGGGCAGCACCAGGAGAGAACCAACCCCC
>JBDLJU010000170.1:0-6658 GCA_039714215.1 Chloroflexota bacterium
GCAGACAGCTGCATCCGTAAAAAGCCTAAGATTGCTAAGCCGCACAGAATTGCTCCGCCGTACCACACCCAGTTGGGATCGAATTGGTCCATGATAATGCCTGCAAAATAGGGACCTGCCGCAAATGGGATCGACCAGGCGATACCGTAAACAGCCATATACCGGCCGCGCATATCTTCGGGGGCAAACTGCGCCACCAACGCTTGCGCCACCGGGATCATGATCATTTCTCCGATGGTGATGATCACCATTGCCAGGGCAAGCATAGAGAACCCGCCCACAAAGCCATACATTCCGAAACCTACCAGGTAAAACAGGGTGCCCAACGCCATCATCAGCATTGGAGGGATTGAAGACATTTTACGGGTGAGCCAGAACTGTAAGGCGACCACCATCCCCGCATTGATGCTCAAGATGATCCCGTAGGTGCTTGGCGGGGTGTGATGGATATCGCGGAGGAATACAGGCAGGGTGCTGTTCATCTGTACATAGACTGTGTTGACCAGAACAGCGGCGAGGATGAACTCCATAAAGAGTAAGTTTTTGAATACCTTGAAATAACCGCTGAAGGTTTTCAGCAGCCCTTCTTCCATTTTATCTGCTTCAGTTTCAGGTTTTGTTTCGGGTAGGGAAAGCAGCACAATCACCACGGTAATCGTGCTGGTGACTGCATCGGTAATAAACAGGGAGAGGTACGAGTTGGTTGCCATCCATCCACCAATCAGGGGGCCGATCATTACCGCCAGATTGGCGACTACTCGCCAGATGCCGTACCCTTCGGCGCGTTTCTCTTCGGGGAGCAGGTCTGCGACCATCGCTTGCTGGGCAGGTCCGCCCATGTCTCCCAATGTGCCAGCGATTGCCACCGTGAGATAAAACAGATTGAGGTCATTAATAAAGGCCATCACCAGGGCGCTGACCGCGCTGACGATCAAACCAAACATCACCATCGTTTTTCGGCCAATTTTGTCGGCTAATCCACCGCCAATCGTGCTCCCTACCAGGCTGGTAACCGCCCAGATGGCGAAGATGATCCCAACTTCGGTCATCCCGACGCCAAATTTGTCGGTGACATACAAGCCAAAGAAAGGGAATAGTAAAGCGCCTCCCAGGCGGTCGATGAAGGATGCGCCCATCAGAATCTTGAAATCTTTGGGAAACTCTTGCCAGGGATCGGTTACCCGGTTAATTAATCTTTCTGCCATAATTTATATTTACCTATCCAGCTGTGAAGTCAGCAGCAGCGGCTTAATTGCACTTAATCAAAATAATAGTAATAATTTTCGTAATGCGACTAAATTAATATACCGCAGCCTGATGATAATAAAAAGGATTAATCAAGTGTTAATCTATCTGGTTTTGGTCAGCGAAAAACAGGCATAGTCTGCCTCTGCTGAGATTACCTGGTTGTGCTAGAATTCACATCATGGAGAACAATCCAAAAACACCCTTGTTGAAACGAATCACAAACTTCCTCGGCCTGCAGAGGAGCATCACCGCAGTGCTCTCAATGGTGATCCTGGTTGGCCTGGGTGAAAAAATGGCCGAGCGTTTCCTGCCGCTCTACCTGGTGGCGATGGGAGGCGGGGCGCTGTCAGTCGGCTTGCTGAACGGCCTGGATAATTTGCTCAGTGCGCTGTACGCCCTGCCAGGCGGTTACGCCAGCGACAAGCTGGGATACAAGCGTGCCTTGCTGGTCTTCAACCTGATTGCGATGGGCGGGTATCTGGTGGTGATCATTTTTCCCTCCTGGCAGGCGGCAATCATCGGGGCGGTATTGTTCATCTCCTGGTCGGCGATTTCTCTGCCCGCCACAATGGGATTGGTTTCCACAGTGCTGCCCAAGAACAAACGCACCATGGGTGTGTCGATGCATTCCCTGGTGCGCCGGATTCCGATGGCTTTGGGGCCAGTGATCGGCGGCGCATTAATCGGAGTGTACGGCGAAGTCCATGGCGTGCGCCTGGCGCTGATCGCTGCTTTTGTGCTGGCAGGTGCCGCGCTGATTTTCCAGCAGTTCATGATCCAGGCCCCACCCCAACAAAAAGACGGAGAGGGCCAGCTCAAGCGCTACGGTCTCTCACTGATCAGTACAGACTTGAGAAATTTGCTGACCGCAGATATCCTTGTACGCTTTTGTGAGCAGATTCCCTATGCTTTCGTGGTGCTGTGGTGTGTCAGCCAACATGGGATCACCACGCTGCAGTTTGGCGTGTTGACCACGGTTGAAATGGTCACGGCCATGCTGGTCTACATCCCGGTGGCCTACCTCGCTGACCGCAGCACCAAGAAGCCTTTCGTGGTGACCACCTTTGTGTTTTTTACGCTCTTCCCCCTGATCTTATTGGTCTCGCAAACATTCTGGGTGATGGTGCTTGCTTTCATTATCCGTGGTTTGAAAGAGTTCGGCGAGCCCACCCGTAAGGCCCTGATCATGGATCTGGCTCCAGAGGGACGCAAGGCTGCCACCTTTGGGTTGTATTACCTGATCCGCGATATTGTCGTCTCGGTGGCGGCCTTCGGCGGGGCGTTTTTGTGGATGGTTTCCCCGAGCACCAATTTCTGGGTGGCCTTTGGCTTTGGCGTGCTGGGGACCATCTACTTCGCAGTGTTTGGGCGAGATTTGGGCCGGGAAGCAGTTGTCTAGCTGCACCTCAGCTGAAAAATAAGAGGTTCATAAAATGCCGCAATCAAAACAAATGGAATACACAACCGGACAAATCAAATCATTCAAATGGCCAGTCACTGCCAGTAGAAAAATCGAAGCCCCCACAAAGGATATCTGGGCGGCAATATCCAGCCCTGGGAACCTGGAAGATTGCCATCCATTTTGTGAAAAGAACCCGGTTGATCAATGGCCGGGGATTGGCTCGCGGGATACGATCCACTACTACAGCGGATGGGTGCTGCATCGCGAATTCACAGGCTGGATCGATGGGGAAGGTTACGATCTCATCATCGGGAGGGAGGGTGGCAGAAAATCTTTTGTTTCTTGGAGAATCATTGCAGATCGGGAAAACTCGAGCAGATTAGATATCACCCTCTATCCTCATATCCTGCAGAACATTCCAGCAATAGTGCGCTGGATGCCGCATCTGGCTTATATCCGTCCGATGATGCAAAGCTACCTCGAATCGGTAGTTAATGGGTTTGCATGGTTTATCACCAGCGGAAAACCGGTCAAAAAGAATCAATTTGGTTCGCATCGATGGTTTTCAACAGCAAGTAATTAGAAGTGAAATTAGCGATGAAAGATCGACGTATCGAGTTAGATAAAATCAACATTCAGGTCAGGGAGTATCCGAATGAATCGGATTTCTTCAGAGAAATTCCCCAAGCCTAAATTCCTAATATTAACTCAATGAATAAATTCCGGGCTGCCTTTCAAAAATTCTTATTTATTATATAGGACAAATAAGATACAATATATAGAATAATAACTATTTCAGCATGGGATAGAAATATATTTTTTTGGAATGAATATCTAGAGGGTGTAAGTAAGGCCCGATCAGGGAGGACGCCTGCCACCAGATCAAGGATGCTTTCGACTGTGAGTCACCCGGCCGCTATTGCTTTATCTTCCTGATATTCCGATTAACAAGGATTGTGATGTCGAATAATACTGATTCCTGGACGAGTGGCGATTTTTATGATTCTTTCATGGGGCGCTGGAGCAAGCTGATCGGGATTAATTTCTTAGAGTGGCTTGCGGTCCCGCCATCTGCTTATTGGCTTGATGTGGGCTGCGGAACTGGGGCATTAACTCAAGAGATTCTCCACAGCTGTCAGCCGCAACTGGTTACCGGGATTGACCTCTCAGAAGAGTTTGTTGCCTATGCAAAAAATTTAAATTCAGATCCTCGGGCAGAGTTTAGTGTTGGTTCAGCAGAGGAGATCGACCTCGAATCAAATTCAATCGATGCAGTAGTTTCAGGCCTGGTACTGAATTTTGTACCGCAGCCTGCGATAGTAATTGCGGAGATGCTCCGGGTGACAAAGCCCGGTGGAATGATCGGGATTTTCCTGTGGGATTATGCTGAAGGGATGGAAATGCTGCGCTATTTTTGGGATGCAGCCGTTGCATTGGATGCTGGTGCGAAAGAATTAGATGAGGGAATCAGGTTTCCGTTGTGCCGCGAGGGAGCGCTTGAAACACTGGTGCGCAGCTTCAGGGTTGGGCAGGTTGAGGCCGCCCCGATCGAAGCCGTTACCGTGTTCAAAGACTTTGATGATTACTGGATGCCGTTTCTTCAGCCGGTCGGTCCAGCGCCGGGCTATCTGGCAAGCCGCACACCGGAAGATCGCAAAAAACTTGAAGATTTTCTGTGGCAAACCTTGCCCATTAGTAAAAACGGATCGATTTCATTGAATGCAAGAGCATGGGCAGTCAAGATAGTCAAACCAAGCTGATCGACATCCACAGCTATTTTCAACCCAGCCACCAGGCTGGGTTGTTTGCTTCAGGCTTTGGCGCGCTTTGAGGGGGTAGAAAAGAGGGGTTTTCTCCATTTACCTTAACATAAATTTAGATTTGATTGGCTGTGCTATACTGACTTATGCATAAGTGCAAATATGCAAAAACATAAAATAGAGCCGCTTAATATTTGTTCTTCGAAAGGGAAAAAATGAAAAACAATCACAAGTTCGGTGCATTTCTAGCCTTTATTGGCATCCTGGCAGGAATATTATCTTTATATTTCATTGCCGAAACATATAATACGGTGATCCATACCCATTTCGGGGCCGGTCAATGGGAAGAAAGCAACACGGTCCGTTTCGTCTATGCCGTGCTCGGTTGGCTGGGAACTGCTGCGGGAGCTCTCAGCGCAGCTGTGCTGTGGGGATTCCTTAGAAAACAAGACTGGGCGTGGTTCTGGGGAGCAGTAGCTGCAACGATCCTTCTGCTGGCCGGTTTCTTCCCAATGATCCCCGCGGCGGACAGCGGGCTGCCAACCCCCACGCTCTGGGTTTTTGGTCTGGCCGCGATGATGTGGTTTGGGATGCTGCTGATCGGCAGCGTTGATAAAAAGGTGATTGGTCTAACATTTACCGCCGGGTTGGCCTATGTGTTAACCTTTATTGATGGGGTCGCTCCAATTTCAAAATTCCAAACCACCTTTATGACCGCAGAAACTTTCGTGCAAAATCCGGATACATTCTGGAATGGGATGTATATCATCTCGCAGCAGGTTAATTGGTGGGGCGCGGCTGGTTGGGCAATTTTTATTTTTGCAGCGATCAAGCGGAAATCGTGGGCAGTTCCGATAGGAATATTTGCCGGGACAATGTCGATGATTGGTGGTTTTCCGATGGGGATCCACAATGTGGCGGAAGTCAACCGCTTCTCCATGTTCCTCCCAGCCCCAATCCTTAGTACGATCCTGGTGGTGATCCTGTGCATGCCGAACACCCAGAAGTTGATTACAGGAAAAGAAAACTAACTGGTTACTGTCCTGTTCAGGTAATCACTGGCTTTCCTGGATATTGAACCCAACGAGATACTCCAGGTTTTCGATCGGCTCATCGAGAGATTTTCCGGTGAGCCGATCTGCGCGGCGGGGGGATGCCTGGATGGCGGCCTAATCTTCAGCAGGCCGGCTCAGGACCGGGTTGTGCGGTTGGTCTTACGCGAAAATCCGAAAATGTTAAAGTCCAATTGTGGTAATCTTTACCCTTTGTTAGAAATGGGTTGCTTAGAATATCTTCGCGAGCCTGGGTGGTCAAAGAAATTAAACTAGCTTGTAACTGAATAATAAGACTCGATTTTTATTGGGGGAGCTGGAACTAATATTGCATCACTTTTAATATTATAGAATAAGGAATCTTCCCCTTTGCTGATATTATAATTGCAGCAAGCACTTTTTAATTTCCGGTTTTCAATGCAGCGAGACTCCATTATGGCAAAATCTAAAAAAACCAAGAAGAAACCTGACAATGCACAGCAAAGCTCACAAAAAGAGATTGCAAAGCTGAAAATTGCAGTTGATCAGCAAAAGATGGCGCATTCACTCCACACCAGTATTTTAGACAGCCTTTCCCACCCAATTTTTGCAGTCGATTCTGAATATAAATATTTGGTATTTAACCAAGAGCATATCGCCGCGATGAAAGCGATCTACAATGTGGACATTGCATTAGGGAAGAGTATCTTGGGGTATATGAGTGTCTCGGAAGATCGCAAGAGTGCTAAAGCAAATATTGACCGGGCGCTTGCTGGGGAAACCGTGATCGTCCGGCAATTCGCCGGGGATGCCAATCTTGACCGCAGGCACTATGAAATTACCCATGCTCCGTTTGCGGATGATATCAGCGGGACGGGGGTGATTGTCCTGGTGCAAGATATCACCAATCTTGAATCTGCAAACCTCAGGTTTAAGAAGTTTTTCCAGGCTGTTGAGTACAGCCCGGTATCAATTGCTGTTACAGACCTTGATGGCGCTCTTGAATATGTTAACCCGAAATTTTGTGAACTGACCGGCTACACATTTGAAGAAAGCATCGGAGAAAACCCGAGAATTTTACAATCTGAATTTACTGAAAAAGAAACGTATTCGCAGCTGTGGGAAACGATTCTCGCTGGAAAGGAATGGAAGGGAGAATTTGTAAACAAGAAAAAGAATGGCGAACTTTATTATGAATCAGCATCGATTTCGCCGAT
>JBDLJU010000171.1:0-6640 GCA_039714215.1 Chloroflexota bacterium
CCCAGGCAAACCAGGGTCGACCTTGCGCGCCTTCAATCACGGAGAGCGAGATCCCGAAAACGGCGCTCAATGACCAGATAATCTTAAGGTTGAGCATACTGCGAAAAGATTCTACTTTTGCATTCCGGGCGAGGTAGGATTCGATCCCGATGCCAAAGAGAGCAGCTGCAGCTAAGCGGGCAGTGAATGGATCGATGGTTTGCCAGCCAACGAGAGAAAGCATCCGTTCGGGAGCAAACATCAGAGGAATGGCGAAAAGCAGATCAACAATAAAATGGATCAGAAACCAGGTGCGCAGCGCCTGGGGGACTTGAGCAGGTTGCGAGTCAGTCATGATTACCTCTTTTATTTAGGTTGTTAATCTGACCGCGATCAAAGGGTGGAGCTTACCCCTCACCGCGAGATTGCCTTTTCGGCGCGCCCTCTCACATCGATGATTCCGGTCATTCCTTTTGATTTTTCTATGGAGCGCTGTAGACCAAACTTAAGAAAACCAACTTTACAAAAGCAACCCAGGAAGTTAGAATTCGCCTGCGTGACTGAAGAGCGTCCGAAATTACCTAAGGAGTTATTTTTTCAATGAAATATAAAATTATTACCATTGCATTATTGGCTTGGGTTTTATCATTAACTGCTTGCAGTGAGAATGACCAGATTAATAATAATGAAGCAGTTGTGGAAAACAGCGATGCTTCCGAAAATGCCTCTCAAGATTCAATTGAAATGGAAACTTTAAAGATTGCTGTGCTGCCGATCTTGGACGCGCTGCCTTTGTATGTCGCACAGGAACAGGGATACTTTGCCGATCAGAATTTGATCGTTGAACTGGTGCCGGTAAATTCTGGTCCAGAACGCGACCAGCTGATGCAAGCCGGGCAGGTGGATGCAATGATTAACGAGCTGGTTTCGGTGCTGTTCTACAATCAAAACGAGACCAAGGTGATGGTGGTCCGTTTTGCCCGTACGGCGACTGCCGAATCACCAGTCTTCAGCATTTTGGCGGCCGCAGGCTCTGGGATTGAGACAGTTGAAGACCTCGCCGGAGTTGAGATTGGAGTTTCGCAGGCGACGGTGATTGAATACATGACCGACCGGGTGCTGGAAAATGCTGGCTTGAGTGCTGAAGAAATTATCAAAATTGCGGTACCGCGCATCCCCGACCGGCTGGCGCTGCTGCAGTCTGGTGAACTGGCCGCGGCAACCTTGCCTGACCCTGTTACCGCTCTGGCAATCCTCAATGGCGCAACCTTGATTATTGATGACTCCAGCCTGCCAGAGGTTGGCACCAGTGTGTTTTCCTTCAGCGTAGAAACCTTGAGCGAAAAACCAGAAGCAGTCGAGGGTTTCCTCGCCGCAGTGGAACAGGCTGTCGAGGATTTGAATTCAGACCCGGGTCAATTCGATGCGCTGCTGGCAGAGCTTGGTCTGGTGCCGGTGCCGCTGCAGGCGGACTTTGAACTGCCGCAGTATGTGACTGCCTCAGTACCCAGCGAGGCCCAGTGGCAGGATGCCCTGGCCTGGGCTTTGGGGGCTGGCCTGATTGAAACCAACCCTGCATATGCCGATTCTGTAACAGCTGATTACTTACCTTAACCAAGGATAGGCGCTCCTCCCTGATGATTGAACTGCGCGAGCTGGAATTCCGTTATAACGAAGCTGGGATCGGGGTTTCGCCGCGCTCACCGTTAATATTTCAGGATTTCGACTGGCAGGTTGCTCACGGAGAATCCTGGGCTGTGTTAGGCCCTTCCGGGTGCGGGAAGAGCACGCTGTTGTATCTGCTTGCTGGATTACACTCCCCGACTGGGGGCGCGGTGTGGGTTGACGGAGAGCAGCTTGCTAAGCCCCGACCCAAGACTGGGTTGATCCTGCAAAATTATGGCTTGCTGCCCTGGGCGACTGTGCGACAAAATGTCAGCTTGGGGCTGCGGATGCGCAGGTTCTACGGTCCGGATGGCAGACATGCACCATCGGAAGCCATTCAAGAAAATGCTCAGGCTCATACTGCTCATTGGCTGGAGCGGGTGGGGATTGTGGACGTGGCGGATAAATACCCCAGTCAAATCTCAGGCGGGCAGGGTCAGCGGGCGGCAATTGCACGTACCCTGGTGTTAAACCCAGATTTGCTGTTAATGGATGAGCCGTTCGCTTCACTGGATGCCCCAACCCGCTCGAGCTTACAACAGCTCGTACGAAACCTGCAAGCGGAACAAAATCTGACCACAGTGATTGTGACCCATTCGATTGAAGAAGCAGCTGTACTGGGAGAAAAGATCCTGGTGCTGGGTGAGCCCCCCAACTGTAACCCAGAGATTATTTTTAATCTTCGGGCAGCCGATGCGGATTACCCGGAAACCATCGAATATCAACAGCTGTGCAGCCGGCTGCGCACCCAACTGGAGGCAGGCGGATGAGCGGAAAGAAAGTTCTGTGGTCTGCCTTGGGGCTGGGTGTTTTCTGGCAGCTGATTGCTTTATTGGTCAATGACCCGATCCTGCCTGCGCCGTTGACCGTGGGGCGCGTGTTCTTCCAGGAGATCGGAAAAGATTTGGGTTGGCACTTCCTGGCGAGCCTGTGGCGGGTAACCGCCTCCATGCTGCTCGCGGTGATCGCTGCCGCGCCAGCAGGGCTGCTGCTTGGTCAGTCTAAGCGGTTAAATGAGATTTTTTCACCGCTGATCTACCTGATTTACCCGATCCCCAAGGTGGTCTTTGTGCCGGTGTTGATTTTATTCCTGGGGATCAATGATCTATCAAAAATTGTAATTATCTTTTTAATCCTATTCTTCCAAATTTTGGTGGTGGTACGCGATCAGGCTGCCAGCATCACGCCAGAACTGGTCTACTCGGTACGCAGCCTGGGAGCAGGGCGGCGTGGTTTGTTCCGCTTTGTGTATCTGCCGGCGAGTATCCCCGCGATCCTTACCGGACTGCGCCAGTCAATTGGTACGGCAGTGGCGGTGCTGTACGTCGTCGAACTGATCGCCACTCAGCGGGGACTGGGCTATTATATTTTTTTCCATGGGAGCACCTTGTTTGATTATCCGAAAATGTATGCTGGCGTTTTGGCGATGAGCCTTTTGGGTTTGGGGATGTATTTCGCCGTGGACATGCTCCACCGCAAAGCAGCAAAATGGCAATTTGTTTGACCAACTAAGGTCGGGTTGATTAGTGGAAATCAAATTATTGTGATTGAGTGAGTAATGAGTAATTTAACTGGAACAGAACGGGCGAAGTATGTGCAGGATATGTTTGGGCGAATAGCCCATCGCTATGATCTTTTAAACAGGCTGATGACGCTGGGGCAGGATATCGGCTGGCGAAAAACGGCGATTGAGCATCTTGAGATAGCAGCAGGAGATATTGTGCTTGACCTTGGCGCCGGGACAGGGGATATTGCCTATGAAGCCGCCCGCCGCCACCCTGGGGCGTTTGTGATCGCCAGCGATTTCACCGCAGAGATGGTGATGGTGGGTAAACAGCGGCCAGACGGAGATCGGGTTGCCTGGGTGATTGCCGACGCGATGTGCCTGCCGTTTGCCAGCGGGTGCGCCGAGGCGGTAGTCTCTGGATATTTGCTGCGTAATGTGCCGGATGTGGGGCAGACTCTGAACGAACAACATCGAGTGCTGAAACCTGGGGGGCGGGCAGCCAGCCTGGATACCACGCCGCCGCGCGATAATCTCCTAAAACCGTTCATCGAATTTTATTTCCGCAGGGTGATCCCTTTGTTGGGGCGCCTGGTAGCGGGAGATGCTGAAGCCTATACCTATCTTCCAAGTTCGACTGAGCAATTTTTGACAGCGGAGAACCTGGCCGAACGCTTTGAGCAGGCCGGGTTTAAGGAAATTGGTTTTGTGCGGAAAATGTTCGCCACAATGGCGATCCACTGGGGGAGTAAAAGAAAATAAAGCGGAGAATCTCAGAGGGATTGTCCGCTTTTGGCTTGATCTTCCGATAACTAAAGTATGCTAAAATGTGATCGTGCGTAAACGACTTGGATGGCTGCTGACGCTCATGGCGCTGGCCGGGTGGATGATAATTCCGGCATCCGCCCAGACAGAGATGCGGGCGCTCATCGGCTCATTGAACATATCAGAATTCCCTCGAGTGATCACTTATCTGGATGTACGTGGACCTCAGGGGTTCTTTATCCCTGGGTTGCCCTCGGAGGTAGTAACCATCTATGAGGATGATCAACCTCTGGTAGGCTCACTGACTGAAGTACGCACTGGTTCTCAGGTGGTCTTCGCGATTGGGGGAGGCGAGAGTTTTAACATCCGCACCCTGGGTGGTGCTGTTTCCCGATATGAATTGATCAGAGATTGGCTGCTGGATTGGGCTGCCTTGGATGCAGAAACCGGCCTTGATGATCTCAGCCTGGTGGCGCCTCACGGCGTTTTAATTAGCCATGAAGAGGATCCTTTGACCTGGGGGAATGGTTTACGGGAGTACGTGCTTGATGAGAGCATTGTAATCCCGTCATTGGAAACGCTTTCAGCTGCAATCGATATTGCGATGGAACCTACCCCGGCAGAAGGGATGGGGCGGGCGGTGGTTTTTCTCAGCGCGATCATTACAGAGCAGCAGCTTAACACTTTCCAGAGCCTGATCGACCGGGCAGAACAGGGCGGCGTGCGTGTCAATGTTGGTCTGGTTGCTTCAGATGCAGTCTTTGGGACGGACATGGCTCAAATCATGCAGGCTGGTGCTTCTCAGACAGGCGGTCAGTTTTTCGCATTCTCTAGTGATGAAATTCTCCCCGAAATGGGCATGATGCTGGAATCTTCCCGGCGGGCATATTTCTTAGAATACCGCTCAAGGGTAAACTCACCGGGTGCCCATACGCTATATGTGATTGTCAATACGGAATTGGGTGAAATTCGCAGTCAGACAGTCAGCTACGAATCTAGCGTGGCCCCTCCAAGCCCAATCTTTATTTCTCCGCCGACCCAGGTTGTGCGGGCGGTCCCTGCTGGAGAGGGTAATGACCTTGAGAATCTTGCTCCGACCAGTGTTGATTTGGGGATTCTTGTGGAATTTCCTGATTCAATTCAACGTGAGATTGTCTCTTCAGCAATCTTTATTAACGGCGAGAAGGTAGTGGAGAACTTGTCACCGCCTTTTGAAATTTTTACTGTAGATTTAACCCCATTCCAGGTCAGCGAGAATTTAATCATACGTGCGGAAGTAATCGATGAGCTGGGCATCGTGGGGAGCAGTGTGGATATTTCCCTTGAAGTAGTAGTTCAGCCGCCTGGAGGAGGGTTCTTCTCCGCTTATGGCAGGAATTTATCCTTGATTGCTGGCGGCGTGGTGCTGCTTTCGGGCAGCGTGCTGCTGTTGGTGCTGGTCCTGGCTGGGCGCCTGAGACCCAGGCGGATTGGTGAGCGCCGCAGAAAACGCACCGCGGAACTGGATCCTGTCACCCAGCCGGTTGAGCTGGGAGCTGAGACAGGTGGATCAAAGGCAGATAAATCGCTTGGGCGATTGAGCCACCGTTTGCCCACCCGGCTGCCCTGGCAGCCGCGCCAGAGGACAACGCCGTTCGCATACCTGGTAGAGTTGGATAATGACGGTCAGGCGCTGCCAGATACCGAATTCCCGATCACTACCTCGGAATTGATCTTTGGCTCGGATGCTTCTGCGACAACGCTGACCATTTCAGACCCTGCGGTGGAAGGGCAGCACACCCGGATATGGCGGGATGAACAAGCCAGGTTTTTTGTAGCAGACCAGGGAACGGTAGCGGGTACCTGGTTGAATTATGCTCCAGTCTCGACCAGCGGAAGCCAATTAGAGCACGGCGACCTGGTGCATGTTGCCAAACACGGCTATCGTTTTACGTTCAGCCGACCGACTCGGCCGCGCCGTACAGTGGTGACACCGTTGAATAAAGAAATTGAAGACGAGAAGGACAAGAAATGATCCCTATTGAACAAGCCCACCTGGAAATTGGGGCAGATACCCACACCGGTATGAAGGGGAAAAATAATGAGGATCAGTTTTCTGTTTCAGCATTTCAGCTGAGCGTGTTAGACGACACCCCAGCGGTTTTTGCGGTGATTGCAGACGGGATAGGCGGACACCGCGCCGGTGAAGTAGCATCAGCGATCGCTGTAGAAATGATCAGCCAGAGCGTGGCGGAGAGTGACGCCAGCCAACCGGTGGCGATCATGCAGGCGGGGATGATCCAGGCCAGCCAAACAATCTTTGCCCAGGCGAGCAGCGACGGTAAGAAAGAAGGGATGGGGACCACCTGTGTGACTGCCTGGGTAATTGGGAACAAGTTATATTCCGCTTCGGTGGGAAACTCGCGTTTGTACTTGCTGCGAAACGGCAAGTTAATTCATTTGAACATTGACCACACCTGGGTACAGGAGGCGGTTGATGCTGGAGCGCTGACTGAAGAACAGGCACGAATTCACCCGCATGCCAATGTGATCCGGCGTTATTTGGGTTCTCCGCAGGAGGTCGAGGTGGATGCCCGGCTCCGCACTGAACGATCGGGGCGATTCACCAGCGATCACCAGGGGCAGGAACTGCGTCCTGGCGACCGGCTGCTGCTTTGCTCAGATGGGCTGAATGACATGATCGAGGATCACAAAATCCTTGAGCTTGCCCGCGAAACAGATTTGGAA
>JBDLJU010000172.1:0-6632 GCA_039714215.1 Chloroflexota bacterium
GAACAGCGCGCGGAAGCGTTCCTCACGAGCAACCGCATCCGCTCTCAAGCGGGCAGACGCCAGTGCAGCCGTTCCCAACTCGATCAGGGCATCATACATGCTCGCCTGGTCAGCATCAAAGAAACCAGATTCTTTTGAACTCACCCGGATCATCCCCTGCCACTCATCGCCTTCTGCGAGAGCAAACGGAGACGCCATCAGACTGACCACGCCCTGGCTCTGGAGATATTCACGGAGTTCAGGGTTAAAGCGCCCATCGGTCGAAATATCATTTGAAATAAATACCTCACCCGGTTTCAGCAGCCCGATAACCGGATTTTCAGAAATCTTGAATTTGTCACCGAGCGGCGGAGCTGTCATTGCCGGGTCGGTGCTGACCACACGATGGGGGGTGATCAGAATGTCGCCATCCTCCAGCGTTTCGGCCAGATTCAACGACACCAAAACATTCTCTGCTTTTGATTTCTCCAGCAAGGTGTCCCATACTTGATCTTCAGTCGGGTTACCAGAAAGCGCTTCCGCAATATCAAAGCGAGTGCGGTCACGTTCCGCCGTGTTTTCAACATCCACAAACAAGCGAGCAGTATCTACCGAAGTAGCCAGCTGACCAGCCAGCGTGAGCATTGTGTCCTCATCAACTTCAGTGAAACGGCCGACGACCTCGTCCTGGATGTCCAACACACCGATGACCTGACCACGAGTGATCAGCGGTACTGCCATTTCTGCACGGGTATCCGGCAGCAATGGGTTGGGCAGCCAGTTGGGGTCTTGGGTAGTGTCGTTTACACGCACCGGGGTAGCATTACGGTAAGCATTCGCTACAAAGGATCGCTCTGCAATCACCGGAATGTTGTGTCCGCGGTCCTTCAAAATAACGCCAACGTTACCAGAACCTGCCGCCACAACCAGTTTCTCTTTTGTTTCGTCTACCAGGTAAACATGCGCATGGTAGAAGTTGAAGCGGCCTTGCAGCATGGTTACCGCTTCGTTCAACAGCTCCGTCGGGTCGAGGATCGTGTTCAGCTGACCTGCAACCTCAGAAGTTGTTTCCAGCTGACTCACAAATTGTTCCTGTAAACGCCGTGCTTGTTCAATATCTTGCAGCAGCTCGTTGTTCTGATAAAGGAATGCCACATGCTCAGTCATTGACTCGAACACCGGAACAGTCTCTTCAGTAAAGCGTCCTGCAATACGGTCCTGAACATCCATCACACCGATCACTTTGTCATCAATCTTCAACGGAACCACCAACTCAGATTGAGTATAGGGCAGCAATGGGTTAGGCAGCCAGTTGGGGTTTTTTGCGGTCTCAGCCACCAGCACCGATTCACCGGTATCGATACAATGAGTAACCAGCGATTGCGAATCCAAGGGGATCGCGTGCCCACGGGTCAAAAGCTGGCGCCCGGCATAACCGGTAGACTGCGAGAGCACCGCCCGGTTGGTGTCCTCATCTACCAGGTACACCTGGCAGTGATAGACATCAAACTGGTCCACAATCAGGTTCACGAGCAAGTCCAGGAAATCTTCAGGAGTAGTACGTTCGGAAGCCGCAAAAGTAACACGTTGTGAAGCTTCCATCTCGCGGGCACGTTCCTGCAGCTCAGCAGTACGTTCCTTCACGGTCTCTTCCAGGCCTGCCATTGTGTTCTGCAGCCTGTTCGCCATTTGATTGAACACAACGGCCAGCGTTCCGGTCTCATCCTGAGTTTGAATATCAGCTCGGACATCCAATGAACCCTCAGCCAATTCGGAAGCGGTGCCGGTCAGAGCGACAATTGGCCTAACCAAAACACGGGTAGCAGTAAAAGCGATCAATAACGCGGCCACAAGAGCGCCTATACCAAACACAATTGCCGTATTCTCCACACGATCACTGGTTGCGGATAGTACTTCCTGGGCTTCTGCCACCTCAGCCGCAGCTTTGATGCTCAATTCCTGCAGGGCAGGGTTAATGGGCAAAAAAGCCTGTTGAATTTCATAGCTCAATGCAGTAATCTGTTGATCTAATTCAACCACCCGGTTAAATTCTTGAAGATACGCTGTGATCAGGCGTTCCGAATTAATCCGCTCACTATACGAAATATCCAGATCAGATAGCTTGGAAAATGCCTGAGATCCATACCCATTTACTGTGTCTGCATCTTCAATCTCTTGGCGCAAAATCCAATCTTTTTCATAGCGGCGCATTTGGAGCAAAAGCACCTGCAGGTCCTGATTGTTCTGGAAAACAGCAGATCCCTCCAACTGATGGATTGCCGCACGGAATTCACCTTCAAGACCCACATCCTTCGCGCCTCTTTCCGAAATTAATGCGACCTGCTCGATAACCAAATTATTGAATGTGTTGGTGTACTCTTCAATCTGTGCAGTATCAGCAACATAGTCTGCCTTCAGTTCCCCAGGAACATAGAAACCCCACCCTTCCTGCTGAAGGGTTTTTAACTGACTAAAACTGGCAACTGTATTTTCATAGTGTACTAGATACTCACCGATATATTTTGAATTGGCCTCGTTGAGTCCCTCTGTCTCATAATTCGACCTATATTCATTGACGTGGACTAGCATCCCTCTGATTTCGCCTTTCAGCCCATTCACATAAATTTGTTCCAGATCAGCATAACGAGTGTAATCAAAATCGGTCCCGATCGTGGTGAGAACATTGATCGCATAACCCATAAATCCAAGCGTGATCATGGTGGTCAAGAAGAATGCAACACCTAATTTGAAGCCGATTGAATCTCGGAATAGCTGAACACCTCTCCGGGCCTGGGTGACGATCAGCAGTACAGCAATAATTGCTGTCGCGATCATAATTGAAATCCCCGCATCCCCTACATTTTCGTCAGGAATAACATATCGGAAGGGGAATGGGATGAAGTAAAGGATCAGAGTCAGTGTTAGCATGCCCAGAGCTGCCAACAAGAAACGGTTTCTGGTTTCCTTCGGTTCGACCAAGAAAGCATACATCAAGGTGAAGGCACTCCCCAAAATCACCACGAACAAGACAGAGTTCCCACCACCCTGCAGCACAATGGACAGCACCAACCCTGGGTAAAATCCGAGTAGAGACAACAGCTTGGCAATTCTTGTTTTTCCAATCCAGAACAGGATAACAGCAACAAAGAATAGAACTGCACTGATGAAATAGTAATAAGTAATCAGCGAAGTCTGCCACCTTAGGCCTAAATCGTCAATTCGGTAAAAATTACCTAGACCGATAAGCACACCCCACACGGCGGCAAAGATTATTGCAGATCGAGTATTTCGATCAAACTTTTTCCTGGTTTTTTCTTCTACATGTAAATTTTGTTCCATGTTTATTACTCCTATTACTAATGACTAAATTTTCTGAGCCGCTGGCTCAATTAATCGGCTCACCAAGGTTAATAGTGTGCCGAGAGAAATGGGTTTTTCTAAGAAGTAATCCGCCCCCATCTCTTCGGTCAGGTAGCGGTACTGGCCATAAGCCGAGCACATCACCACCTGGGTATTGGCAGCATCTAGTTTTTCGCTGTAGTCTGAGAGCAGATCCGTTCCCCGTTCTCTGCCCATATGGATATCGCAAATAAAAATGTCGTACGCATTCTTCTCCAGCAGCTCTTTCGCCTGCTGGATGGTCGGCGCTTCATCGACGGTGTAATGTGATTTCTTCAACGCCTTGGTATAAATCCGCCGTAATCCAAAATCGTCTTCCATGATCAAGATGCGTTTATTGACTGCTTCTTTGAGATCTTTTCGTTTGATTGCATGCCCGTTCTTGCTCTTTCGAGGGTCGATCACTTTCTGCACCATCAACAGCAAGTCCAACATGTCAAACGGCTTGGTGAGATATCCTTCAGACAAATCATCCGCTTTGGTTTCAACTTCATCTGAACCAAATCCGGTCATTAATATCGTATGTATCTCAGGGTACTTATTTTTTACATAAGTGATCAAGGTCAAACCATCAGCGCCCGGCAATCGCAGATCGCTGATCAAGACATCGTAGTCATTGGCATCTAACAACGGCACTGCCGCTTCGGTAGACGTACAGGTCTCAACTTCAAACCGGTTATCCGATCCAAGGCGAAGCGCCTGGGCCAAGGTGCGAGCCAGGTTACGTTCATCTTCCACAATTAAAATTTTGATCTGTTTTTCCATAGAGACTCTCATTCGTAGGTAATTGCTTATTTAACTCCTTACCATTGTAATGAAAGTTGTCTAAAGTAAAGTTGGTCTTTTGTTGGAAAAAATTGGAGAATCTTCTACATTTGATACCAAATTATGGGTAAACAAATTTTTATATGATTAAAAATTAAATCTCCCCCAGTTTTTCGAGATTATGATTTCTCTAAAATTTTGTCTAATCCACTACCAAGCGGTAGCCGCTCCCCCGAACAGTAATTAAATGCTTCGGGTTTTTTTGGTCTTCTTCAATCGCCTTGCGCAGCTCATGGATTCGCCAGCGGGCCATCTCGCGTGCTTCATTGCGTGTGAGATCGTACCCCTGCGATTCTCTCACCAGCACTTCGTAAGTTACCGGATTTGGGCTATGGCGCAGCAAAGTCGCCAGGTAATCAAAGTTGGAAGGCGACAATTGAATATACTTATCATCCACCATGAGATGCCGAGCATGCAGATCTAGCGTAAAACGCCCGAGCTGTAGAAATCTAGTCGGGTCTGTCGGTGGGCGGAGGTTCAACAAATTCTCCGGCAGATCCTCCCCGTTCTGGCTGATCCCATGCAGCTCTGAGACCAAATTTTGGATTTGTCCAAGGATCTCTCGCTGCCGGTGCGGCTGACGCTGCTCGCCCAACACTTCCTTAACTCTGTCGAGGATTAACTGGGGGTCCGCCGGCTTGATCAAGTAATCACGAGCACCTTCCCGCACTGCTTCAATTGCTGTTTCCATAGTGGCATGTGCTGTCAAGATTAATACCGGCATATCAGGATATATTAAATGAATTTCGCGCAGCAGTTCCACGCCACCGATCCCCGGCATCAGTAAATCGATAAAAGCCAGCTCATAAGCGCCCGCTTGCAGCAGCCCCAAACCTTCCTCGCCGTTCGAAGCTGTCGTAACGCTGTATCCCGCCCTGCTTAATATCTGCGAAAGTGTTTTCCGTAAGTTTTCTTCATCATCTACAATTAAAATCGTTGATCCCATCCAACACACTCCTGCGATCTATTTATGCTTCTCATCACTCAAGGGCAGCCACACTGTGAAGGTTGCACCTGCCTCTTCATTGTTTTCAACTGTGATTGAACCGCTGTGATCCTGAACAATATCGTAACATATCGACAGGCCTAAGCCCATCCCGGTATCTTTTGTGGTATAGAACGGATCAAAGATCAAATCCATATCCATTGGATTGATCCCAAAACCGGTATCAATAAAAGCAAGCCCAATCCTTGTTTTTTCTTTAATTAGGCGGATCAACAATTTTCCACCATCCGGCTGCATCGCCTCAATTCCATTCAAACTTAAATTCAACAACACTTGTTTCAACCGGTCAACAAAACCATTAACGTAAACATCACCAAACTTGCTCTTCTCGATCACCAGTTCAACTTTGCATCTCCGCAAGTGGGTTTCGAGCATCAGCTCAAGATCCTTCAGCAATGGTCTGATTTGAGTGAGCTGGTATTCTTTGGTAAGTGTCGGACGGTAAACATCCCGCAGCCGGTTGACAATTCCCGTAAGGCGCTCCACTTCCGACATTCCCAAATCAAGTACTTCTGCGCTTTCTTCATCAATCGTACTTTGTTCAATTAAAAACAGGCAGTTCTTGATTGTCTGCAGTGGGTTATTCAGCTCATGAGCAACAGAGGCTACCATCCTGCCCATCCCAGCCAGCTTATCCGCCCGGATTAGCCGCGTGCGGGTTGCCTGCTCGGTGAGCAGAGATTTTTCCAGGTCAGCGTACAACCAGGAATTTTTTATCGCGCTGGCCGCATTATTGGCAAATACCTGGAACAGCTGCAGCTCTTTCTCACCAAAAGTATCCGGGCGCTTGCTGTCGATATTTAACAACCCTACTGTCTCAGTCCCAACGACCAGGGGGATTGAGGCAAACGAGCGAACCCACTGCTGGGCGGGCGACGATTTCCAATTTGGATCTTTTTCGGTTTCGGGAATCACCAGGCTTTCCCCAAAGCCATGACCTTCTTCCTGCATCCGCTGATGGATAAAATCTGCCAGTGTTTGGGTATAGTCTTCTGCTTGTTCGCCCAAAAATTCATACCCCACATGGCGGTAAACCCGCGGCTGTCCCTCTCCCAATAACATGATGTTCGCCGCGGCAGCTGAAAACAAGCGCACCGCATAATTCAAAATCATGTCGAGTACCACATCCAACTCTAACGATTTGTTCAACAAGGTTGAAATTTCAGTTTGCGCTTCGGCAACCTCGCGTGCCTGCCTTTCAGCTTCCAACAAACGGGCATTTTCAATCGCTGTGGCAGCCTGCACACACAGGTTTTCTAAGAGCAGTTCAACAGAAGAGTCAAATGCATTCCTGGATTTACTTAACACGCTCAAAGTGCCTAAGGGCCGGTCAAGGCTGATGATCGGGGCTACAACCAGCGAGCTTGCCGTGGACATCCCATTGGTCTTTAAATAGCGGCTGTCCTCCTCGGTATTTGCTACA
>JBDLJU010000173.1:0-6603 GCA_039714215.1 Chloroflexota bacterium
GCTTTGTCGTCAAGTTGGATCAGGGACATGGGATTAATTCGGGAAAAATGCGGTCAGTACCTGCTGCCCTAGCTCGCCCTGCAGGCAGCTTACCAGGTCAGCAGCAGGGCCCTGCGGTTGGCTTTCAGCGAGGACCAGGACTGGGAATCTAACGCCAGGCAGGATAGAAACCAGCTCCTGGGTTGCCCAGCTTTTCGGCAGGTAGCCGATTGAAAAATGATTCCCGGCGATTGAGCTGAGCATAATCTCAGGGGATGGTGCTAAAGAGGTATTCGTGGCGAGCAGGCCGTTATTGAGTACTTGCTGGATGAAAACCTGGCGGGTTTCGTCAGCCTCCAGCAGGCTCCAGACCTGCACGGTTCCTCCTGCGCCCCCCAGCTCTTCCCAGTTTTGGATTGTGCCGCTGAACAGCTGCTGGACCTGGTCGAGGGTCAGAGATCCGGCCGGGTTGGCTCGATGGATCACGATCGCCAGTTCTTCAACGGCAATCTGAGCAGCAAAACCCGGCATGGGATTTGGCTCGCCAAGCTGGATCAATAGGTCTGCCTCTGCCTGGCTGGAAAACGCCTCGGAAATCTCAAACGCTGCCGCGTTGATCGTGGAAGCGCAGGTGACCACGGCCAGATTGGTATGCCGGGCGGCTGGAGTGATTGCGACTGTGACCACTTCTTGAACGGTGGTTTCCTCAGCAGGGTTTTCAGTACAGCCTGCCGCGCCCAACAGGGTGAGCACGATCAGCCCAATCAGCAGGTGTCGGTGCCGAGGGATCATTTGAATACCAATACCAGGGTGCTGAGCAGCACCAGGTAGATGGCGAAGTAATACAGCTTGTTCTTCGCCAGGTAGCGCAGCAGCCAGTGGATCGATAAATAGCCGACCACCCCGGCTGAGAAAAAGCCAATCGCCATCGGGCCGATAAACTCGCTCAGGTTGGGCACCTCAAACAGATCGAAGATCGTCAGCACGCCGGCGCCAAGCAGGGCGGGCACGGCGATCAGGAAGGAAAAGCGTGCTGCTGCCGGGCGGTCGAGGTCGCGGGTCATCCCGCCGGTGATCGTCGCACCGGAGCGCGAGACACCCGGGAAGAAGGCCAGCACCTGGAAGAAACCGATGATCAGGGAATCCAGCCAGGTCATTTCGGTCATCGGCCGGTTGCGCTTACCGAGGCTTTCCCCGCCGATCAGCAGCAGGGCGGTGAAGGCCAGGAAAGCGGCGGTCATCCGTGGGTTGGAGAAGGCTGCCTCGACTGTGTCTTTGAACAGCAGGCCAAGCACAACCGCCGGGATCGTGGCGAGAATGATGTACCAGCCTAGCCGCACATCGGTCTGGCTGTAGGCCGCGCGCTTCCAGAAGGAGGTCAGGAAGGCGGTGGCAATCCGCCACAGGTCTTTCCAGAAGTAGATGATCACAGCCACCAGGGTGCCGAGCTGGACAAGCACGTCGAAAACAAAGATTTGCTCTTCAGGGATCTGCCAGTTGAGCAGATAGGGGGTCAGCACCAGGTGCCCAGAGCTGGAGACCGGGAGGAATTCGGTGATTCCCTGGACAATGCCAAGGATCAAGGCTTGCAGATTTGTCATAGTAGCGTAAGTGTATTGCCCAATTGAGTATTCGTCAACTGGTTATCGGGCCTTCACCAATATTTTATTAATCATATTCCCTAAAAGTTCATTGTATAATCAAATCAGTGTAGATTGGGCAAGCAGAAGTTCGGTAAGCATTTCGGATTAATTGAAGTAAATATTCACGCCGAACTATTGTTCAGCGCGGCGTGGTGGAATAATAAGGATTAAAGTTTATGAGTGAAGAATTTAAAATCGTGCGAAGAGAAAAACCGCCCTGGGGGATCATCGGCGGGGGGATCAATGACTACAATTTAGAGAAGGCTGGAACACTCGATGAACGCAATTTGTGCTACCTGGTTCAGACCCAGGCCGATGAGGTTGTCGGCGGGCTGATCGGGGCAACCTATTGGGATTGGTTCTATATCAACTTGATGTGGGTGCGAGAAGATCTGCGCGGGCAGGGATTCGGGGGCAAGCTGCTAACCAATGCTGAAGAGGAAGCGGTGAGACGCGGCGCAAAAAACGCCTACCTGGATACTTTCAGTTTTCAGGCGCCTGAGTTTTACGAGAAACACGGCTATCTGGTCTTTGGCGAGTTGGCAGACTTCCCACCCGGGCATCAGCGCTTTTTTATGAAAAAAGAGCTATAGGTTAACATCAAGTAAGACGGGAGCAAAGCAGTGATAAAAGAAGACCTGGGAGATTCTCCCAGGTCTGTTGTTAGCCAAAATTGTTTACTGAATTTCTATCTCACCAGCCAGGGCTCAGCAAAGGATTCAAACTCTCCAGCGAGGATCGCCAGGCGCATGTCCTTGGCCAGCTGGATCAGGGTGTACAGGTTATGGATCGAGAGCAGGGTGGCGGAGAGCATCTCCTTGGAGACGATTAAGTGACGTAAATAGGCCCGGGTGAAGGTCTGGCAGGTGTAGCAGGCGCACCCGGAATCAATCGGGTGCTCATCGCGGGCGAAGGGGGCATTCTTGAGGTTGAGCCGTCCGCCCTGACGCAGCATTGCCGAATTATTGCGCCCCAGGCGGGTGGGCAGCACGCAGTCAAAAATATCGATCCCGCGGGCGACCCCGTTGACCAGGTCCTCCGGCGTACCCACACCCATCAGGTAGCGCGGCTTGTCCTCCGGCAGCAGCGGGTCGACGGTTTCCAGCACGCGGTGCATTTCTTCTTTGGTTTCACCCACTGAGAGCCCGCCGATAGCGATCCCCGGCGTATCGACCTCGGCAACAAACTCCGCCGACTGCTTACGCAGGTCATCGTGGATCCCGCCCTGCACGATGCCAAATAAGGCTTGGTCGTCACGCGTTTGGGCTTGCTTACAGCGCAGCAGCCAATCGTGAGTGCGCTTCATCGCCTGCTCGCTGTATGCGTGGTAATACGGGTCAGAACACTCATCGAAAGCCATGATAATGTCAGCGCCGAGGTTCTCCTGGATCTGGATCGCTCGTTCGGGGGTGAAGCGGTGGGTGGAGCCGTCGATGTGGCTTTTGAAGGTCACCCCCTCGTCATCGATCTTGCTGCTTTTGCCTAATGAGAATACCTGGAAGCCGCCTGAATCGGTCAGCATCGGGTGGGGCCACTGCATGAAGTTATGCAGCCCGCCCATCTCGGCGACCAGTTCGTCACCGGGGCGAAGGAAGAGGTGGTAGGTGTTGGAAAGCACCAGCGAGGCGCCTATTTCGGTCAGTTGGGCAGGAGTGATCGCTTTTACCGTGGCGGCGGTGCCAACCGGGGCAAATACCGGGGTGACAAGCTCGCCGTGCGGGGTGCTGAAACGCCCGGCGCGGGCGCGGCCATCTTTGGCTTCCAGGGTGTGTTTGAAGTATTCAGTCATATGGGGGAATTATACCGGGAAACTGTTAGACGATCACCGGCCAGAAGACCGGCAGCACGAAGAGCACGATCAGCAGGGCAATTACCACCAGCGGCAATCCGGCTTTGAAGTAGTCGCGGAAGCGGTAGCCGCCCGGTCCCATGATCAGGATGTTGGCCGGGTGCCCGACCGGGCTGAGGAAGCTGGCGGAGGCGCCAATCGCGACCACCATCGCAAAAGCATACGGGGAATAGCCCAGGTTTTGGGCAGTGGTGAGGGCGATGGGAATCATCAGCACGGTGACTACCGCGTTGGGCATCACCTGGGAAGCAAAGATTGTGAGCAGGAATATCCCGGCGATCAATGCCCGAAAACCATACGGTTCAACCAGCGAGATCACATTCTGGGCCAGAAATTCGGCGGTGCCGGTAGTTTGCATCGCGATCCCCAGGGGCAGCATCCCGGCGATCAAAAAGATCGCGTTCCAGGCGATCGAACGGTACGCCTCAGATATTTTAAGGCTGCCGCTGAGCACCATCAAGGTGGCGCCAATTACCGCAGCAATGGAGATTTGCAGCCAGCCAAGCCCAACGGCGATTACCACACTGAGCATGATCACGCCTGCCAGGGGAGCTTTTTCCAGGCGGGGGGCTGTTTGCACTCTCTCGGTGAGTGGGATAAAGTCGGGTTCATCGGCAAGCAGCCTGAGTTTTTCCCGCGGCCCGAAAATCAGGAGTGCATCGCCAAAACGAAGCGGCAGATCTCTAAGTCCAGAGCGCATCGTTTTACCTGCCCGCCAGATGGCGAGGACACTTAACCCATGACGCTCGCGGAAATGGCTTAATCGGAGGGTCTTCCCTGGCAGCGAGGACTGTGGCGAGAGCACCACCTCAAGCATGCCAATTTGTTCGGTTTCCATATCTTCGTATGAAGCATGCGCATTGAGGTCAATCTCTAGATCATGCAGGGCCTGCAGGATGCGGATGCCGCGCTCACTGCCTTTGACCAGCAGCTGGTCCCCGGGCATGATCACAGTTTCCGATTCGGGCATTAGCTTAACCCAGTCTCCCTGAATAATACTTAACACCGCCAGCCGGTAAGCATCCCCCAGGTGGCTTTCGGCAATTGTTTTATTACACAGCAGAGAATCTTCAGGAACTTTTAGCAAAAGCAGCATGTCATCCAGATGGTAGGCGCTGCTGGTCGGCTGTGAGAGGGTCAATTCAGTACTCAGGCGGAGCTTGGTGACCTGCTCGGGAGTGACCTGCAGCAGCAGTTTATCGCCAACCCGGAGGGGGATGGTTTCTAACCTGCGGCGCAGCGGCTCGCCTTCTCGAAGCATTGCCAGTACGATCCCGCCGTACTGCTGGCGAAAGGAAACCTGTTCCAGGTTCTTTCCCGCCAGCGGGGATTTCTCTGCAATGGTGATCTCTACCAGGCTGACCTTGTCTGATGTCAGCTGGTTGATTGAGATATGGCGGGCGGCAATCTCAAACTGCGGTTTTTTGCCCCAATCCTTGAGCTTATCAACACGGCCGGTGACCAGCAGCCGGTCTCCCGAATGCAGGATGGTTCGCGGGGTGGGAGCCAGGTCGCTGTGACCGTTTCGATTGATCCCAATCACGTTCAAGCCGAGAATTGCTCCCAGGCGGCTGCGTTCCAGGCTGCAGCCATCGAGGGCAGAGTTTTCAGGGATCGAAATCACAAACAGGCGTTCCTCAATCGCAAAGGCTTCTGTCATTTCTTGATCGTGGTCCTGGAACTCTTTGGCCATATCTCGGCGGGGGAGCAGCAGGCGGCCGATGGTGCTGATAAACAGGATTCCGGTGAGGGTGAATATTATTCCTAATGGACTGAAGTCAAACATTCCCAGCGGAGAAAAGCCGAAATCGGTGAGGATATTGCTGGCTAGAATGTTAGGAGGGGTGCCAATCAGGGTGATCATTCCCCCAAGCAGCGAGCTGAATGCCAGGGGAAGCAGCAGTCTTGAGGGGGCCAATTTTAGACGTCGGCAGATATCCAGCACCACGGGCAGCATCATCGCGGTCACGCCGATGTTGTTCATAATCGCCGATAAAAAAGCTGCGGTGAGCATGATCACCAACAGCAAGCGAGGCTCACTGCTCCCGCCCAACTTGAGCACCTGCCGCCCGAGCCAGGCAGCTACACCAGTGCGGGACAAGCCGGCGCTGAGGATAAACACAGCCCACACGGTGACCACTGCGGGGTTGCTGAAACCAGAGAGTGCCTCTTCTGGAGTGACCAACCCGCTGAGTGCCAGTGCGCTGAGGGTCAGCAAGGCGACCAGGTCTGCGCTGAGCCACTCGGTGATGAACAGGACAACTGCAACCCCGAGGATGATGAGGGTAATGATAATTGGTGTAGGCATCGATAAATTGATTATACATTAGAGTGAAGATAAGTGATTGAAGATAATCTAAGATTTGGAAAATTGTTTGCCAAATTTTTGTCAACGAGAGATGCCTAACGAAAATGGAGGTTGATTCTCAGTTTAAATGAGTGGATAATGAGATACTCTAGAAATTAATCGCATTGATTCAGGAAAAGGGATGAAAGTGTTGGCTAACGCAATAAAATTTGTGCTGATCGTGATCATTGGCAGTTACCTGGGGTATGGGGTTTACTATATGGTTGTTCAGCGTAGAATCCTTTACCCGGGCGCTGCTACCCCAGCCTGGGATGTTGCCGCTGATTTTGATGACCTGGAAAAAATATGGTTATCCACTTCGGATGGCGAGGTCGAGGCCTGGTTTTTGCCACCGCTTGGCGACAGGGATACGCCTGCCCCTGCCTTGATCTTTTTCCATGGAAATGGTGAGGTGATCGATTACTGGCCTTCAACATTTACCAGCGTACAGCAGCTCGGAATGGGAGTGCTGATCGTGGAGTATCCCGGCTACGGACGCTCTGCAGGGAAACCAACCAGAACGTCGATCAACGAAACAGTCCTGGCCGCTTATGACGCTCTCATCCAACGACCGGAAGTGGACCCTGCTCGGATTGTGGTTTATGGACGTTCGTTAGGAGGTGGGGCAGCCTGTCTGCTGGTTGGCCAGCGGGATGTGGCCGCACTGATCTTACAGTCTACTTTTACCAACACAACCAGGTTTGGTGCGCAGTTCTTACTGCCGGGATTCCTGGTGCTTGATAAATACGATAATCTTGCAGTCGTCTCGGCGTACCCTGGGCCCG
>JBDLJU010000174.1:0-6456 GCA_039714215.1 Chloroflexota bacterium
CAGATTCGGGCTGGCGGTCAGCTGCTCGTCAGTCGGCCTCCCGGCGACGAGCAGATCATAGTCTGCCGGGTGGGGGATCTCGTCACCGGTGATCAGCTCCACATTGGGGTCAAGCAAGGCTTCAAAGCTCTCCCAGGAAATTTGGTCAGATTTACGCGGGTAGAATGTCGGCGCGCTGCGGGGATAATATACTTTTAATGTGCTCAACTAGCGGCTCAACTGCACCCGGCGGAAAGCTTCCCCATACTCAAAGGAGACCTTCTCGGCCGCGGCGCGGGTGCGCAGATAGATCCGTTCGGCCAATTCTTCAGGGTCGCCGACCTGGCTCTTATGCGCCTGCAGCGCTTTGATCTTCTGCTCGACTGTGGTGCTGATATCGACCCAGTAGTTGGGCTGGTCGCTGAAGATCAAGAACACATCCAACACCTTATGGGGCGCGAGCCCCTCGGCTTCATGCTCCGGGAAATTGAGCCGGTCGCGGGCCAGCGGGAAGATCGCATCCAGGGTGGTATCACCGACTACGCGGTGGTCGCGGTGGTTGAGATAGCGCCCGCCCACAATCCTTGAGGTCGGGTCGTGGGTGACGAGCACGTCGGGTTTAAATTTTCGGATCTGGCGCACGATCAGCTCGCGCAGCTGATAGGTGTTGCTGACTTCGCCATCAGGCTGGCGTAAAAAGACCAGCTCGCTGACACCGACCGCCTCCCCCGCCTCCCGCTGCTCAACCTCGCGCAGCTCGACAAGCTTTTCACGGGTCATGTCTGCTTCGGCGCTGCCCTTGCTGCCGTCGGTGACGATCACATAGGTCACCTCGGCGCCCTGGGCAGCCCAGACTGCGCAGGTGCCGGCCGCGCCGAACTCCGGGTCATCGGGGTGGGCGACGACGACCATCACTCGTTCAGGATTGGGAAAATTATTGCTCATCATGGCTCCATCTACTCTAAAAGATTGTATAGATTATACACCGCAGATCAAAATGAACCAATCACAGCCCATCAACTTAGTTCGATTAAACAAAAATAGCCACATCCTGTATGCTCAGGACATGGCTATCAATTTTTTATCAGTACAAATTAGCTGGCTTCTGCTTCAGCTTCCTCATCGTCTGCATCTTCAAAAGCAGCTTCGAGTTCCTGCTCCCAGGGAGCCAGTTCTTCATCCTTATCGATCGATGCTGTAACTGTTACTTTGGTCGCCGATTTTTTAGATTTGCGGAAGAACGGACGCACCAGCATCCATAAGCCCAAAGCGATCAGCAGCACCGGCCAGTACTCACCCAGGAATGGGGATTGCCCGTAAGCGGCCCGGAAAATTGAGCCGAAGATCAGGAACATCACCAGCCCGGTGAGGAAGGGGCTGGAGGCTTCAGAAAACGCCTTCCTGAATTTTCCGCGCAGGGCAAACGACAGGAAAATACCGATTCCGACGAACGAGATGATCAGCGCCCAGGCATACGACCAGCTGGCCCAATCGCCAGTTTCGTTCTGATACATCAGGATCAAGCCAATCCCGATCATGATCGATCCGGGGATCGCCAGGTCGGTGACCGTGCTGACCAGGGCGGCAAACAAGAAAATCAATCCCGGTCCGATGATCCAAAACGGCCAATCCACCACCGATTCAAACCACTCTCCCACGCTGGGAACAAACTGCAGGGTCAGGAACCAGCCGCCCAACAGAATCAATATAAGTCCAAAGGTTAAACTACCTCTCCGATTCATGATTACTCCTTCTAGGCATCAACAGCCATTATTATTTTTTTCATTCAATATTCTATACGAAAGTTGATCCCCAGGGTTGCAGGATATTTGAAATAATTTTTCTGGTTACTTTTTCTCAGGGAAAAGTTCCAGTACGCCGGCTTCACTGGCAGGGCAGATCCCCCGCTCAGTGATCAGGCTGTCCACCAGCCGGGCCGGGGTAACATCGAAAGCGAAGTTCGCTGCCGGGCTGGTCTCTGGGGTGAGCAGCACCTGCATGATCTCGCCGTTGTGGACACCCTGAATGGTTTTAACCTCATCGGAATCACGCTGCTCAATTGGGATTTCTTTCAAGCCATCGCGCAGCTGCCAATCAATTGTCGAAGCGGGGAGAGCCACATAAAAGGGAATCTGGTTATCTTTTGCCGCCAGGGCTTTCAGGTAAGTGCCAATCTTGTTGGCCACATCCCCGGTGTACGTGGTGCGGTCTGAACCGACCAGCACCAGATCGACCATCCCCTGCTGCATCAGGTGCCCCCCCACATTATCGACCACCACAGTATGGGCCACCCCGTGCTGTCCCAATTCCCAGGCAGTCAGCCGGGCGCCCTGGTTGCGCGGCCGGGTCTCGTCGACCCAGACATGCACCGGAATGCCGCGCTCGTGGGCGGCGTAGATCGGGGCAGTGGCGGTGCCGTAATCGACACAGGCCAGCCAGCCAGCGTTGCAGTGGGTGAGGATATTGACCGGCCCACCAGCTTTCTGCTTACTGATCTCGGCGATCAGCTCCACCCCGTGCTCGCCAATCATCCGGCAAGCCTCAACCTCTGCATCGGTCAGGTCTGCTGCCTCCCGATACAGGTTGGCGATTTTATCTTCAATGGTTGCGGCTGGTTTTTCGCTGGCCGCCAGCATGCGCTCGAGCGCCCAGGCCAGATTGACCGCAGTCGGGCGGGTTTCACCTAACTGTTTGGCAGCACTGAAGAGTGCATCCTTAAAACTTTCCGGAGAGGTTTTTGGCGCGGCCAGCCCGGCCAGATACATCCCGTATGCCGCGGTTGCACCGATCAAGGGTGCGCCGCGCACATGCATCTCTTTGATCGCCTCGGCGGCCTGCTCCATGGTATGCAGGTCTTCGATCACAAAGCGGTGCGGCAGGTAGCGCTGATCGATGATCTGCACCACTTCGGGGTTATCAGGTTTGAGCCAGATACTGCGGTAGGGTTGTCCGTTAATTTTCATCAGAGTGCCTTTAATATGTATAGAGTAGGTTCTATTATAATTCTAAATCAAAACAGGGAGGAGTGCGCAATAGGGCGGTGAGCTATCCATCCCGCATTTCCAGATTATCAAAATATCCAAGGTCTAATAGAGCGCAGCGAAGAATTTTTATGAGCACTTTATAAGTTTCAATTAATACTACGAGCATAGCTAATAAAGATCCCTCCAGCCTATGGCTGTTCGGGATGACACAAAATTTGAGGGTTGTTTGTATGCTTTTTGGAGGGAGTCAATATGTACCCTCTACTCCCCCAGCGCGGTGACCATCGCAATCGCCAGCTCGGCGGTGTGGCTCAGGCTCAGCGACCAGGTGTGCAGTCCCTTTTCTTCGGCCAACTTTTTCGCGCTGCCATGCAGGATCAGCAGTGGTTCTTTGTTGGGGCCATGCAGGATTTCGATCTCAACCCAGGCGACATCCCCAATCCCGGTACACAGCGCCTTGGCGACGGCCTCTTTGGCGGCGAAGCGGGCGGCGAGGGAAGTGCTCTTGCCGCCAACCAGGGAAAGCTCTCTGCGGGTGAATATCCGCTTGAGGAAGCGGTCGCCGTGGCGGGCGATGGCCCGCTCCAGGCGGGGGACTTCAACCAGGTCTATTCCGTTGGTCAATTTCACGATCTGTCTTCCTCCGTTGCCTCTCGCGGCGGTCCGGCAATCGCTACCGCCAGCCGGTCAGGGTTGAGATACTTTGCTGCCGCCGCCAGGATTTCTTCGCGGGTGACCGCCTTGATCATCTGATTATATCCCCGCAGGTAGTCCAATCCCAGATTATGTTTTTCCAGGTGCAGCAGGCGGCCAGCCACCCCGGTGTTGGATTCCAGCGAGAGCGGCATCCGCCCAATCAGGTTGGCCTGCACATCATCGAGCTCTTGTGCGCCCACCATCTCCCTGGTAAAGCGGTCAAGCTGATCAAAGATCAGTTCTACCGCCCGTTCCTCGTTCTCCGGGTCTACCCCCGCAGAGACCCCCCAGGGACCCGGCCCCACGCTGCTGCCCAGGCTGCTGGAAGCGTAATAGGCCAGCCCGGCTTGCTCCCGGACCACTTCGCCAATCCGGCCCATCATCCCGAACTGACCGAGGATGTTGTTGCCCACCGCCGCGGGGATAAAATCTGGGGCTCCCCGAGCCGGCCCGGCCGTACCGACAATCAATTCGCTCTGCTTTTTCTCCGGCAGGTTGACCCTGGTGTGGATTACCTGTTGGAGCGGATTCCACTCCGGCAGTTCTAGGGGAGCAGGCTGTAATTTGTTTTCCCAATCGCAAAGGGCAGCAGATCCCAACTGGACAGCGAGCTGCGGGTCAATCCCGCCGACGATGGCGAGCACCATCCCCCGGGGTCCGAAGTGGGTCGCATGGAATTCTTTGAGGTTGCCACGTTTAATCCGCCGGATCGTTTCTGGGTAGCCTTCGTCCGGCCGGCTGTAGGGATGGTTGGGGTAGACCAGTCCATCAAAGGCTAACGCTGCCTGCTCTTCGGGGTCCTGCTGGCGCAGGTCTAAGCTGGTGAGCAGCATGGTGCGCAGATTCTTGATCCGCTTACGAGGGAATGTCGGCCGGCGGAGCGCTTCGGCGACCAGGTCCAATAATAATGGCAGGTCTTCTGCCAGCGAACGCCCCATGAAGCTGGTGGTATGCGTCCCGCTGCTGAACCCCAAATTGGCTCCGACATCTTCAATCGCTGAATAAACCTGCCGGAAATCGCGTTTTTCTGTGCCGCGCATCAATGCCGCTGAGGTGAAATCCGCCAGCCCTAATTTTTCGTCGGGGTCAAAGATCGCCCCGGCTTGCAGGTAGCCGTTGATCACCACCGAGGGACTGCTGAAGTTAGGCCGCGCCAGCAGCACGATCCCGTTAGGCAGTTCCACCCGAGTGATGTCATCTGCGCCGGGGATGGCGTTAAGTACCAGATCATTGCTGATTTTCATGCCCCACCCCCATTGCCGTTCGGGCGGTAAATCCCGACGGTACGGTTGGCGGGCACCAGGTAGGTCTGCGCCACGCGTTGGACATCCTCTGGGGTAACTGCGGCCAGTTGGTCAATATAGTCCAGGAACCAGTCGTAGCTGTCGAACATTTCTGAGAATCCCAGCCAGAAAGCCTGGTTGGTGATCGATTCGGAGCCGTAGGCAAATAACGCCTTGGCCTGCTTGACCGCCTTTTGTAATTCATCCGTTGGCGCTAATTTATCCTGCAGCCTGGCAATTTGAGCATCCAGGACGCTGATCACCTTCTCGGGCTTGCGGTTGGGATGCACGGTCAGCATCACATGGTAGAGATAAGGATCGATCGTCGCCTGCAGTCCGCCGCCAACTGCGACCGCCAAATTTTTCTCGACCAACGCCTGGTACAACCGCGAGGTCTTATTGGAGATTCCCCCGCCAAACAAATTCAGGTTGCTCGCCCCGGTCAGCAGGCTGTCGAGCACCATGCAGGCAAAGAAGTCTGCCTGGTTCCCGGCAGGGGCGTGGTAGGAGACCTCCACCAGGGCGGTCTCGCCTGGTCCTTCGACTTCCACCCTGCGCTCTGCTGTGGATGCTGGCTCTGGGCAGGCGGGGCGCTCGGGGGTGTACCCCGCGGGAGTGAACTCAAAAAGCTCACGGATGCGGGTGATCATATCCTCGAAATTAAACGCCCCTGCCACAGTCAGCACCGCATTGTTGGGCATGTAGAATTTTTGATAGTGCGCATAGAGCTGCTCGCGAGAAATGTTTTCCAGGTCGGTTAATTCACCAATCACCTGGTGGCGGTAGGGATGCAGATCAAATGAGCGCCGCACCACCTGTTCAGCGAGCAGGAAACCAGGGTCATTGGCATTCCCCTGCCGCTCGGAGATGATCACGCTGCGCTCCGATTCAATCTCATCGGGATCAAAATAGCTGTTGTGCATCCGGTCGGCTTCAAGGCGTAAGATTAAATCGATCTTGCTGGCAGGCATCGTCGCAAAATAGGTGGTCCAATCGATGTAGGTCATCGCATTCCAATAGCCCCCCTGGCGAGAAATATCTTTATCTAGCTTTTTACCCGGGAAGCGCGGCGTGCCTTTGAACTGCATATGCTCCACCCAGTGCGAGGCGCCGGTGATCCCCGGCGCTTCGTCCCGCGAGCCGACCCGGTACCACATCCAGGCGCTGACCAGCGGCGCGGTGTGGATCTCTTTGAGCAGCACCCACATGCCGTTGTCCAGGCGTACTTTGAAATACTCTTCGTCCATGAATCCTCGAGAAAAAATCTAAGATAGGTCAATTTTACCTTAGATTCATTCATGGCTTTCAGATCAATACAAGTGATGATTCTAGATTTCAACCCCCTACACCTACACTCTCCCTCAAGATTAGAAATTTTCTGAATATATGCCTCTCGTGCCGTCATCCCGAACCGCCATAGGCTGGAGGGATCATTATTGAGCATGTTATTTCTACATCCAAGAATTGAAAAATAGGATTCGTAGGGGCGGTTCGTGAACCATCCCAGGGCGACC
>JBDLJU010000175.1:0-6386 GCA_039714215.1 Chloroflexota bacterium
TCGCTTTGGTCTTCGGCCTGGGTTTCGGCTTGGCGGCTGCCTTTGGGACCTCCTCGACCTCAGCTTCCGACGCTGCAACCACCGCGCTGCCATTGGGATCCTCCGGCGGGGTGAACGCTTCTGGAGAAGCGCTCTTAGATGGAGCTGGTCCGCTGTACTCCCGGGTTCCAAACCTGGTCATCATCACCGCGCCGAGGCCAATTCCGCCAATCACGATCCACAGCAGTGAAGCCAGCCAATCCCATTGAGCCAGACCCAGAATGCTGATCAGAAATGCGATGGAGAATGCGCCAACCGCAGTCTGCAGGGGGCGCTTCCACTCCTGCCCCAGGCCATCCGCAATCCGCCGGCCGACATCGCTGCCCACCGCAATAAAGCCGTAGGACAAGCCCAAAATCAGGCCCAGCCAAATCAAGATTGACGCGGGGATCAAAATGATCGTGATCGAGGTAACCACCGTGACAGGAATTGATAAAACCACGGTAAGGATCCCCAATCCACCAGCGGTAACCGGGTAGTTTTCCACAACCCTGCTGACCCGCTCGGTGTGCTTCGGCAGGAACAAGAACACGAGGACCGCCACGGCGGCGAGGGCAAACGCCCGAACCAGCGACCAGAAGAAGCTGATAATCGGCCGCAGGGCATCTGAAACTGAATCGAGGTATTTGTCAAATCTAGAGAGTTCAGGAATTTCCGGGCTTTCTGGAACCTCGGGTATTTCAGGAATCTCGGGGACCTCAGGGATCTGGATTCCCATACCTTCGGGGTCAGCGATGATCTGCCCATACACCTGGGAGCCATCTTCACGGCGCACCACGGTTGCCGGAGCGATCAGATCGCCATAAATTTCCGCAGTCTCGGTCAGCATAACCACGCCGCCGATCGCCACCAGGTTTTCGCTCACCTGGCCTTCAACGGTGACATTGCCGCCAAAAATGACAATATCGCCGTCCACCACGGAATCTGCTTCTAAATTTACTACGCCACCAATCACAATTAAGCTGCCGTCAAGCACATCGCCAGCTTCCAGTGTAAAAGTACCGCCGAAGACCACCTGGTCATCGAGCAGCCGGATTGTATTATCGCGGGCAAAGGCTGCACTGGGGAACAGCAAACTGGCCGCAACAATTGCGAGACACAACAAATTTCTAAACTTGCTCATAACTTACTCCTTGATTACGTATGTGTTGTCTCACCATCGAAGCCCACACTGCCACCATTATCCCCAATGCTGTGATTCCGGTCATCAACCAGGAAGTTGGGATCACTCCCGGGAGCGTCCGCCCCAAAGTGCCCAGCACACCGCCAACCATTTTGAGGTTGACAATCATGCGGGAGACCATATCCACCCAAATATCCAGCAGGCTGCTGCCTGTGGAGAGAGAGGGAGCGATTTGGATGGCGATCAATCCGAGGAAACCGAGGGCGATCACCAGGTTCATAATGATCAGCATCCAGGCCTGCCTGCGATCTTCCTGCTGCTTCTCCAATTGCAAACGCTCATTCCAGCGCGCCGTAAAGCCAGGGGCTGGCTCAACCATGCCAGAGCTATTGAATACCTGTTCAATTTCTTCCCAGGCGATTTCAAGCTGTTTGTCGTTAAATTGCGCTTGTTTCATATTGCTTCCTCTCTATACTGACTGCTTCATACTGCGTCTCCGACCAGACTTCCGCCAGGGTTTTCCTGGCCCGGTGAAGACGGCTTTTAACTGCGCTAACACTCAAAGATAATGCCTCACTTATTTCCTCATACGAGTAGTCGTACCAGTAGCGCATGATCACTGCTGAGCGGTCTTTCGGTTTCAGCTCGTCAAGCAGTTCAGCAATTTGCTGCTGGTGTTCATTCTGCACCAATCTCGCTTCCATCCCGGGAGCTTTCTCCGGGATATCTGGGTTCTCAAACTCGTCCACTGAGAATGTGGGCAGTTTTCGGCGGCGGTGCTGATCGATACAGTAATTCGAAGCGATCGTCAGCAGCCAGGTGGAAAATTTCCGAGACGGATCGTAGCGTTTGATCGCTTTGTACGCCCGGATGAAGGTTTCCTGGGCGGCATCCTCCGCATCTCCCGCGTTCCCGAGCATCCGGTAGCACAGGTTATACACCGGCTTCTGGTAAACCTCGACCAGGCGGGAAAACGCGGCATCTTCTCCTTGCTGTGCGCGCCGCAGCCATTCAATTTCTGCGTTGTGCATCTTCACCTTCTCTTCACTTAATAATCACTAGTATATACGGAAAACTTCGAAGAAGGTTGCATGATTCCGATTACCCCTCAATTTTAATCGCTTTTAGCTCCCAGTGGATGATAAATCCGTGAGAACCTGGCCAACCCGGGAAGCCAGGCGGGCGCTGCCTTTGCCTAACGATCGCCGGTAAACACCCAAAAACTCCATGGGAAGCAGATATAAGATCAGGGCGATGTTTACCGGCCAGGATAACGGCAGCAGCTCCTCAATACAGCACAGTGCCAGCTGGTGATAATTCTCAGCTTCCCAGCCAGCGAAGCTGGCCTGAGCCCACCCAGAAAATGCCCCGAAATTGGCTGGCAGCCGAACAGCTTTCAGCCCGATCAGGCCGGCGAAATGCAAATACTCCTGATAGAGGCTTTCGTTGGAATGGAAAGCGATGTTTGTCCCCAGGGACAGCTGAGCTCTGATTTGCAGGTCCAGCCAGACAGCCTGACCCCAGCGGCGAGCGGTTGGGCGGCGGCCTGCCGGCAGCTGTGTGCCGCCGCTAAAAATCACAGATTGATGGAAGTACAGCGCCTGCGCCGTGCGCTGGTAAGGGAAGTCTTCTTCCCCAAATTTTGCCGAAGCCTGGATAAGCAACGCCCGCAAGGCAGCGGTGCCCTTCACCCCGGGCAGGGAATTTTGCCACAGCAAGCTGTGCTGGTCGAAGTACGGTTGATCTGGCTGTATGCCGTAAATTATCTGAGTTTGTCTGGGTGCAATCCTGCCGGTTATTGATTTCATCTGCTAAAATCTTAACAAGACCAACCGATAATAGACACCCGCTGGAAAGCGAGGGTTAAGCACCCGGGTGCTTGACCCGAACCCGGCGATCAACCACACTGCAAGGTAGAATGATGATAAATCTGCTGATTGTTGAAGATAACCAAAAACTTAGACCCGCCCTGCAATCTGGATTGGAAGGCACCGGCAGGGTGACCGTGCTGCATGCCTGTGACTCCGGTGAGGCGGCAATCGAGTTCTGTCTCAGCGAGCAGGCCCCGGAGGCAATCCTGATGGACGTGCAGCTTGCCGGGGAGCTCAACGGGATCCAGACCGCGATCGAGATCCGACGGGAGTTCCCCCGGATGCCGGTGGTGTTCTATTCAATCCAGGATGACGATGCCTACTATCGAGATTTCCGCAGTTCCGGGATCCTCAGCCATTACGCCTATGTGCGCAAGTCCAACTACCTGCTCCCTAAAATGATCCTCCCCCTGCTTGAGGACGCGGTCTCTGGGCGGAGCATGATCGACCCCGAGATTGAAGCCCGCGTCCAGGAAGTGCGCCACAAGGACGAGCAGTCCCCGATGAGCATCCTTGAGCCCAACGAGCAGGCCGTTGCCCGGATGCTCTCACAGGGGATGACCAACGAACAGATCGCCAAGACCCTCGGGTTCAAAGATAAACGCACGATCAGCCGCACCAACGGGCAAATCTACACCGCCTGGGGTTTGAATACCACCACCACCGATGAAAAAATTGCCCGCACCCGGGCCGCGATCATCGCCCGCACCGGGCAGATGCTGCAGTGGGATGAAGGAGGTACCGCCTACATCCTCGACGAGCGCGGCGAGTGGCAGCCCTGGGAGGGTGAATGACCGGGTATTTCTGGCTTGATTGGGCGGCGATCGCCGTCTCGCTGATCAACACGATCATCCTGATCTGGTTGGGGGTCACGGTGCTGTTCAACTCCGAACAGCGCTCCTGGGGCGGCTGGCTGGCGGCGATCGGACTGCTGCTGGGGGGCACCTTCTTCATCAGCCATACTGCGATCCTGGGCTACGGATTAAACATTTACGCGACCGGTCTCAATTTATGGTGGGTGGTGGGATTGATCGCCGTTGCCCTGCTGCCCTTTATCTGGTACGTAATGATGCTGTGGTATTCGGGCTACTGGCAGCCGCTCCCGCCTGAAGAAAGCAACACCCTGCGTAAGCGGCACCAGATCTGGTTCCTGCTTTCCATTCTCTTTTTGATCGGCTTGCTCGGACTGACCCTGCTGAGCTCTTCCCAGTCTGATTTTCAATCCTACCCTGCCCGGGGGCTGGATGAAGCCTACAGCTACAACAACTTCCCGCTGATCATTGTATTCTACCCGCTGTATGTGATCTTCTGCATCGCGCTGGCATTTGACGCCCTGCGCAAGCCCGGTCCCAGCGACCGGGTGATGGGGCAGCTTGCCCGGGTGCGCGCCCGTCCGTGGCTGATGGGGGCATCATTGATCCTGCTGATGGTCAGCATGGGGGTTTCGCTGGTCTTCGTCTGGCTTGAGAATTATACGGACAACCTCGCCTCACTGTACCAATCTTCGGTGATCATTGGGCTGTTCGACCTGGTGATCGAATCGCTGATCCTCGGTGCGGTGGTGATGCTCGGGCAGGCGGTGGTTGCCTACGAGATTTTCACCGGCAAGACCCTGCCGCGCCAGGAATTACTGCGCCAGTGGCGCCGCCTGGTGATCTTTGCCGGCGGCTATGGGATCGCGATCGGGTTTACCTTTTCGACCAATTTGCGCCCGATCTACGCGGTTTTGCTCTCCACCATGATGTTGACCTTCTTTTTTGCGATGCTCAGCCTGCGCAGCTACCAGGAGCGCGAGCGCTACATCCGCAGCCTGCGTCCGTTCGTCTCCAGCCAGCGCTTCTACGACCAGCTGCTGACCCGATCTGCGGAAGGCGATTCACAAAACAGCATGCAGCTGACCTTTAACGCGATCTGCGAAGAGATGCTCACCACCCAGCAGGGCTATCTGATCGCACTCGGCCCGCTGGCCCCGCTGGTCGGTGCGCCGTTGAGCTACCCCCCCGGGACGCCGGTCGATGCGGACCGGCTGAACGAGATCATCCGCCAGCTGGATCCCAGCAGCGGGGTGGATGACCTCACCAGCCAGGGCTACCCTGATATCCATTGGGCAGTACCGCTGTGGAGCCAACGCGGTTTGATCGGGATGCTGTTCTTCGGCCGCAAGGTTGACCTGGGCGTATACGCCCAGGAAGAAATTGAAGTGGCCCAGGCGAGCTGTGAACGCCTGATCGACACGCTCGCCAGCCTTGAGATCGCCCAACGGTTGATGGATTTGCAGCGCCGCCGCCTGGCGCAAAGCCAGGTGCTCGACCAGCGCACCCGCCGGGTACTGCATGATGACGTACTCCAGCAGCTGCACACGGCGATACTGAACCTGGCCGGCGATGAGCCTGCGAACGCCGAAGGGATCGAAATCCTCTCCGGGGTACACAGTCAGATCTCTAACCTGCTCCACGAGCTGCCCCCCACCTCGCTGCCTGAAATCAGCCGCCTGGGCGTGGTCGGGGCGCTGCGCAAGCTGCTCGATGAGGAATTGGGGACAGGCTTTGATGCGGTTGACTGGCAAATTGAGACTGAAGATGAAGAAAAAGCTAAAGTCCTCCCCCCGTTGGAATCTGAGGTGATCTACTACGCCGCCCGTGAAGCGATCCGTAATGCGGGCAAGCACGCCCGAGGTAATCAACCTGCGGGGGAGCTGACCCTGACGATCCGTCTGAGATTTGATCCCGGCCTGCTGGTGACCATCGAGGACAACGGCAGCGGGATCTCCGAAGCACCGAGGTCAGATGAGAACGGCGGGCAGGGATTGGCGCTGCACTCCACGATGATGGCGGTGATCGGCGGAGAGCTGGCCGTGGAGAGCGAACCGGGCAGGTTCACCCGGGTATCACTGAGTATGCCTGAAATACTCCAATCAAATTGAGATCTGTAGGGGAGAGGTATGCCTCTCCCGCCAGCGGCCCAACGTAAGGGCGGTTCGTGAACCGCCCAGGGCGCGGCATGCCGAGCCCCTACAGGAGGAATCATGGAAAACCAAAATCAACTAACCAGACGGATTCGTGCCCTGACGATCTTTTTCATCGCCGCCCTGGCGCTCAGCGGGATCACCGCGATTCCGCTCCAGGCTGAGATGCGCCTGCTCCGGGAGATTACCCAGGCCCTGCCCTGGCTGGAGAACATTCCGGGACTGGTGCACTGGATTGATAAAGTTGCGGATGGGCTGATCAGATCTTACAGCGCTTACCCATTCCTCGCCTACGGCAACGACTGGCTGGCTTTCGGCCACATCGTGATCGCGATCGCCTTTGTCGGGGTGCTCAAAGACCCGGTGCGCAATATCTGGGTCGTCCAGC
>JBDLJU010000176.1:0-6288 GCA_039714215.1 Chloroflexota bacterium
CGAGACCAGGCCGTATAGAAAGATGGTTATTTCCTTCGGGAGCCTGGCAGTCATTGACGTGTCACCGTCCTTAGACCCATCGCTTTGCGTCGCCGGCTTTCACCGGGTTTGCCTTTATCGGGAGCGTTGTTGTGCGAAATTATACCACAGCGGGGTTATCCTCAATGCGAGCTAGTTGCTTTCGGTCAACCAGCGGACCGCCCCTAAACCGGCCGCGCGACCGGTGGCGAAGCAGGCGGTCAGCAGGTATCCGCCGGTGGGCGCTTCCCAATCGAGCATCTCCCCTGCGCAAAACACACCCGGCAGCTCAACCAGCATCAAATCGTCGTTGAGCGCCTCAAACGCCACCCCGCCTGCGGAGCTGATCGCTTCTGCCAGTGGGCGCGGGGCAACCAGGGGCAGCGGCAGCTTTTTGATTGCGGCTGACAATATTTCAGGGTCTCCGATCTGCTCCCGAGTGAGAAATTCCCACAGCAAACCAGCCCGCACCCCATGGATCCCCACGGTGCGTTTGAGGTGGCTGGAAAGCGAGCGTGAACCTCTCGGCTTGAACAGCCGGTTGGCGAGCTCCCGCCGGGTCAGGTCAGGGGTCAGGTCGAGGTCGATCAGCACCTGACCCTGGAGGGCAATTTGCTCACGCAGCAAGGCAGAGAGCGCATAGATCGGGCCGCCCTCTACCCCGGTCTTGGTGATCAGCATTTCTCCGGGCAGCCTGTTCCCCTGGAATTCGATCACCAGCGGTTTGACCGCCTGGCCGTGGAATTTCTCAACAAAGTGAGCGCTCCAATTCACGTCAAAGCCGCAGTTGGCGGGCTTCAGCGGGTTGACCGGGATGCCTTTACCCTGCAGGGCCGGAATCCACCCACCATCCGAGCCGAGCTGGGGCCAGCTCCCACCGCCCAGCGCGAGGACGACGGCCTCATACGGGACGATAATCTCGCCCCCGGGGGTCTCAAAACGCAGCGTGCGCCCCTGCCCCCAACCCAGCCAGCGGTGGCGGGTGTGCAGCTTCAGCCCGGCATTGAGCAATCGCTGCTGCCAGGCACGCAGGATTGGGGTGGAGTTCATCCCCTGCGGAAAGACTCTCCCAGAGCTGCCCACAAAAGTCTCGATCCCGAGCCCTGCCAGCCAGGCGCGCACCTGTGCTGGTCCAAAATCCTTGAGGTACAGACCCAGATTCGCCTGGCGTTCGCCGTAGCGGGTGAGGAACCGGCCAAAATCTTCCGAGTGGGTGACATTCAACCCGCCTTTGCCGGCGCGTAAAAACTTGCGCCCAATCGAGGGCATTGCATCATACAGGTCTACGGCAATCCCGGCCTGGAGCAGCTTCTCTGCGGCGATCAGCCCGGCAGGCCCGCCGCCAACCACCACTGCGGATTTTGATAGCGCGCACATAAGCCTAGTATAGGGTAAATATGGGTAAACGGGTGAGATTATTTACCTGGTCTTGCACGGAATCCATCTGTTCGAGATGCGCTAAAGGTTGTTCGGTCATAATTTTGTTCATAGGGTATCGGCTATAATTTTTATCGATCATTGGTTGGCCCCCTCCCCAACATCTCATTGAAAAAACCTCATGCTAACATACTGATTGAAAGCCAAGGGCAGCAAGATTTTTATCCGCTTTGAAAGAATATACCTGTTCAAAGGAGAAATTAGATGAAAGACGACCCAATTAGCAGCAAGTCTGCTGAGGAATCCCCAAAACAAGGTTTTCCAGACCCAAATGACGTCCTCCTGCTGCTGGACGACGTTAAAGATTTTGAGGTTTTTGAGATGACCCGGTTTGGATATTTCGCCATCGATCCATTTTTATCTGTGGAAGATTGGAACCTCGCACTTCAAGAACAAGAAATCCCATTCTTGCTTTTCGGGGGCGCTAGCGTAATCCACCGTCCAACTTTCAACTCAGCCCGTTTTGAAACCACCGCGCAATTTGACAGCTTAATCGACAGGATCGAAGAGATCGACGGCCTGGTCGTGGAAAATGGCTATATCTGGCTGCCAAATTTCCTTCTCGAGGATGACCAAAAATGGACTCCTCAAGCACAACAACCCGATTCCTCATCAAATTTTGATGCGGCCTGGCGCTGTACGATCCCCCTCTTCCAGGAAGCTTTGCGATTTATGAGAGGGTTGATCACCCAGAAAGAATTAATCCGTAAGTGTCTGAAGCTGGCAGCCACTTCCAAACCGATGGTTAACTCCCCGGCTGAAACTATCGTACTGAGGAACTGGGGCTTAATTCAAATTGAGCAGGCCAGGAAGAATTATCTCCAGCAGCGCAGCGATGGCTATGCACTGGATTACCTGGATAAAGACGGCGAAAGGGTGAAAGGCTAGGAGGCTGGAATGGACAAACTCTCTGTTACTCTAATTGATGTCGGCTGGGGAGATTCAATCCTGATAGAAACCCAAACCGATGCTGGAAACACACATTTTGGACTGATCGACTGCAATGACACCGAAGCCAACCGCTCAGCCTATTACTTTATCAAAAGGCATCTCGAGAAGCGCAAAATCGATATAGATGGAAATATGATCAACGATTTCATCATCCTCAGCCATCCGCATGCAGACCATATGAGCGGCTTGAAACGGTTGATGCGATCTTTCCGGACAAAGGCATTCTGGTACCCAAAATCCAGTAAAGGCGGCGGGTTCACCAAACTGATCAAATATGCCAACACCAGAAAGCAGTATATCGAAACCCACCAGGCGATCGATAACACCAAGGTGCTTCCAGATTTTGGTAATGTGAAATTAAAAATCCTCTGGCCTCCATTCAACCATGCGGGGCCGCACGATCTCCATGACGAGAACAACAATTCCATTGTGCTGGCGCTGACCCTTGGTGATGTATCCTTTATCCTTACCGGTGACTGTGAGGTGGAGAATTGGAATCAAATCATCGGGAACCTCCCCCCCAATGTGGGAATGTTCAAAGTCCCCCACCATGGCGCTGTCAATGGAATGATCGATGGACAAGATAATACCCCCTGGTTAGATGCACTCCCGCAACACACCAATTATGCGATCAGCAGCCATGTGCGCCCATTCAATCACCCGGCACCAGCAGTAGTAAATAAATTTACCGCTGCTGGGATTGCCCCCTTCAGGACCGACGAGCACTACCACCTGACCTTCACCACGGAAGGCGCCCTGGATGCCAATGGAATTCCAGTCGTTGCTGTTAAGTGGTCACATGGGTAAATAGCATCATCATCATTAGACGTTTTGCTCAATCAGTTCAGGAGTTGAAAAAATGAAGATTGGTCTGGCGTTATCAGGCGGCGGCTACCGTGCATCCGTGTTTCATTTGGGCATGCTCGCCCGTTTATCAGAAGAGGGTTGGTTAGAAGATGTAAAATTCATTTCCTCAGTATCAGGCGGTTCGCTGGTTACCGGTTTAATCTTCCAGGCAAACGGCAATCAATGGCCCACATCAGCGGATTACATCGAGAAAGTTTTGCCAGAAGCTTTCCGCCTGCTGACCACCTACAATCTGCAGGCCAACGTAATCCTCGACACGCTGTTAAAACCACTGGGGCTGCTCACCAGCCGGGCAAAAATCGTATCTCGGAACTTAAGCAGCCATTGGGGGATCGTGGGCAATCTCACCGACCTGCCAGAGGAACCGCGATGGGTGATTAACGCGACCTGTTATGAGACCGGCCGCCTGTGGCGGTTTGAACATTTTCGAATGGGAGATTATATCTTTGGCTATACGTTTGATCCGCAGTACCCAATCAGCGAGGCGATCGCAGCCTCAGCCGGCCTGCCTGTAGCAATTGGGACGATGGCGGTTAAAACCAATCGATATCGCTGGGTGAAGTATAAAGAAAATTCAACCACAGAAACGGAACCACTCAGCAAACCGCTTTTCAGAAAGGTTCACCTCTGGGATGGGGGTGTCTATGATAATTTGGGATTGGAACCGTTAGTTAATTACAACAATCAGAAAGGGGAATACGCCTACCGAGCAGGAGTGGATTATCTAATTGCCAGCAACGCCTCTGGGATCATAGTCGAGGAGAAGTATGTCCCCTGGTTTAAAGCAATCGTGAGATTGATCAGCATCCCGAAATACCAGGTAGAGGCATTACGCAGCCGGGACATGATCCACCGCTTCATCCATCATCAAGACAAAGGCCAGTACTTCAAGATGGGGAATTCCTGCCGGAAGCTTCTCGGAGACATTGATCGCCCGGGATTTGATCTTGAAGAGACTGCAAACAAATTCCTCAGTAAGGATATTGTGGATGAATTATCGAAATTCCCGACAACGATCCGCAAGCTAAGCGTAAAGGAATTTTCTCAGCTCTTCCGCCATGGCTACGAGGTAGCTGATTGCACCTTGTATAAGCATGAGAATAATATCAGCCTGAGAACCTACAACAATGATAAATGGAAGGGCATCTTAACCGGCTGACCAAAAGGGAAATCTGAGATTTTGGGATAAAATTTACCCAAGTGGATTAAGGAGACTCCGATGGTGAAACCTAAAAAATCAGACTATATTCGATCAGCAGTCTACATTGGGATCTATCTGCTGGTGATCAGCGTCAGCGCTTTTTGGCTGCTGCTGGATTTGTGGATCGTGTGGGGCGCGGTGGTGCTGATCGGGATGCTGCTGCTCGTCGGCTGGCATCAAAAATCAACCGCCTACCGCTGCCCCAACTGTGCGCATGTCTATCAAATCTCGTTTCTCACCGATCTGCTTGCCCCGCACGGCATCGACAGGCAGGGCGCCTGGCTGCTGCTGCGCTGCCCGAACTGCGGCAAACGCCAGAAAACTCAGGTACTGAAATCCTCAGAAACAGGAAGCTGAGATCCACCCTCTGGCATGATAGGAACACGGACGGCAATCATGGCGGGCTCTCAATTTGGATACTCTTCAGAAACCCTTTTTATACCCCAATTCCGACAATGATCATATCGAGAAAAAACATATCGATATGATCATAATCAAACTCCGGTCGATATTTACTCAGAGTAAACTGGTTATATAGAAAAACATCTCATTATGATTTTATCGAACTCCGTTCGATATTTACTCAGAGCAAACTGGTCAAATCAAGCAAAAAGCAGCTCGATATGCTTTAATAGAACCACGTTCAAGGATTAATTAGATCGCTTAGGGAGCAGTTAAGGAGAAATCATGAAATCAAGATACCATTCGGAAAAATTGCCAGGCATGCTCGCCTTCATCCTTATTCTGGTAATTACTGTTGGCTGCAGCGGAGGATCTCCTGCTGTTGAGATCGTTGACCGGGAACCGGGCGCGGTCGCCGCGGGGATCCCCGACAGCGCCGTGTTCAGCAGCTCGGAGGAATCCCAGGCGCTGATCGACTCGATCGCCGCCGCGGGGGACTACATCCTCAAGTATCAGCTCTCCAACGGGGCCCTGTCTTACCGGGTTGACCTGGAGGGCGACAACCGCGACTACAACCCTTCACATATCCGCCTGATTGCCGGGACGGGGGCGATCTACACCGTCTGCCGGGTGACTGGCGAAGACGAGTACTGCCAGGCTGGGGACAGAGCATTGGCCTACTACCTCAACCGGGTGGTGGACGGCGGCGATGTTTTCGGGGGCGCCTGCTTTTATGCGGCGGGGACCTGCAAGATCGGCGGGGCGGCTTTGGCGGTGGATGCGATCTACAAGCGCTGGCTGGCCACCGGAGAAACCATGCTGGACGGGGACAATTTGCTCGATACCGCCCTGCAGCTCGGTGACCACATGGTCTGGATGCGCAACCCCAGCGGCGGTTTCAACCACATGGTCGACCCCTTTGAGGGCGGGATCAACCCCGAATATTTTGTGATCTACTTTAACGGGGAAAGCCTGATGGCGCTCCTCGAAATCTACGAGATGACCGGCGACGAGTACTGGCTTGAGCAGGCGCACGAGATCAACCGTCATATGCTCAAACAAAGCGTCACCCAGGATCACTGGCACGCGTACTCCTTCATGTATTTTGCCAAACTGGATAAGCTGAGCCACGCCGACCAGATCTATGCCACCCGCATCGCCCAGGCGATCATCAGCTATACAAAAAACCTGGCTGACAATCACAGCACGATCTCAACCGCCACCAAAGTGGAAGCATTGGCGGCGATCGCCATCGCCTTCCAGACCTCAGGAAATGAGCAGGATTGGCTGCCACCAGCGATCAAGGCCCACGCCGATTTCATCATCGCGCGCCAGCTGCCCAACAACATTTGTGAATTAGAGGACCTCTACGAGATCGAGCGCTATGCGGGCGGGATCTACTACAACTGCGA
>JBDLJU010000177.1:0-6268 GCA_039714215.1 Chloroflexota bacterium
ACTTCGGATCCGGGGAGGATTTCTTCCAAGGTCTGAGCGCCTAATCCAGTGATCACCAGGATCACCTGGACCCGGTCATTGAGCCGGTTGTCGTTGTCAAAGCCGAGGACCACGTCGACATCAGGGCGGGAGAGGCTTTGAATATGAGCCAGCGCTTCGCCAACATCGAATAGGGTCAGGTCTTTCCCGCCGGTGAAGTTGACGATGATTCCGGCAGCATTCTCCAGGCTGATCGATTCGAGCAGCGGGTGGTTGAGCGCCTGGTTGATTGCGGTCAGCGCTTTTCCTTCGCCAGATCCCTGCCCGATGGCCATCAATGCGCCGCCGCCTAGCTTCATCACAGAGCGGATGTGGGCAAAGTCGACATTGATCACCCCGGGGGAGGTGACCAGTTCAGAAATACCCTGGACTGCCTGGCGGAGTACGTCATCGGCTAACCTGAAGGCGGTTTCTAATGAAATATCTTTCGGCCAGGCATACAGCAGCCGGTCGTTGGGGATGGCGATCAAGGTATCGGTGTTGGGGTGCAGCACTGCGAGCCCTTCACGGGCGTTGGCCTGCCGGCGTCCCATTTCGAAGGCGAAAGGGGTGGTGACCACGGCAATCGTGACTGCGCCAACTTCTTTGGCGATCCGCCCGGCAACATGGATTGAGCCGGTACCGGTCCCGCCGCCCATCCCGGCGGCTAAAAAGACCATGTCGGCGCCCTGCAGGGCAGCCCTGATCTCTGCTTCGCTTTCTTCAGCCGCGGCTGCGCCAATTTTGGGGTCGCCCCCTGCGCCTAAGCCGCGGGTCAGTTTCGGTCCTAACCTGATCTTGGTCGGAGCGAGGCTTGCTTCCAAATCCTGATGATCGGTGTTGGCGACGATGAAATCCACGCCTTTAATCCCTAGCTCGATCATCCGGTTAACTGCGTTGCCGCCGCCGCCGCCAAGTCCAAGTACCTTTAATACTGGGCGGTGGATATCTCCTAATTGTGTGTTCGCATTTATCGCCATAATTTCACCTCGGATTTCACTTTTCTGCCAGTAATGTTGCAATACTTGTGCCATCTCCGGCAATCCGCCTGACCTGGCACCCCGTTTGTTCGAATTTATCAACAACTTCCTCTGAAAATGATTCTTCGCCGCCAACAATCGTGACGATTTCAGCCAATCCCGCCTCGTCGAGCGAGAACCCGACAGTGGGGGCAAATTTCTTGATAAAGGGTTGAATGACTTCTAGATGTTTGTCGGAGATGCCCCATTCATACACCGGCAGCAGCAGGTAATGCTTGATCAATTTGGGGCTTTTTGCCGGGGGATCATCGTCTGGTTCTTCGACCGCTTCGATTACCGGCGCGGGGGTCTGAATTGATTTCGGCTGCGGCTTTTCCTGCAGCGACCACCATTTCTGGAACTCCGAGACCACCGGCAGGATATCGCCGCTGCCCCGGAACCAGGCCTGATTGACCTGTGGGTCAGCAGAATCAGCGCTGAGCAGTTGGAAGTTACCGGCGAGGACATTCTTGGGGATTGGATCAAATTTCCCGGCAGCTTTTTCGTCACCAGCCAGCAGGAGCGCGATATTCAAGTTTTGACTGGCATGCTGCTGCTCGCTGACTTCTGGTCTGTGAGACTCTCTTTGCTCGCCGAGCCGCGAGCCGGTGCTCAGCAGGATGATCGGCAGGCGGGTGTTCAGCGCTGCTTCAGACAGGGTGTTGTACCAATCGAAGATGCGGAAACCGAGCTGGTTCTGTTCTTCCTTGGGGGTGAAGTACGGCCGCGCCCCGGGCCAGCGTTCTGGTCCGCCTGCGCCCCAATCGAGCGAGCGGTTACCGGGCCAGGCATATGCCCCAATCACCAGGCGGGAGAGCAGCCGCTGGTGGCCGCGCTGCTTGATGCCCTGCAGCGCGCTGCGCAGGAAGGCGGTGTCCCAGAAATCTCCGCCGGGTTCCAGCGGTGAGAGGATCGGGTACATCTCTAATTGGCAAACCATCTCGGCGTACTCGATGAAAATATCCAGGTACCGATCGACCAGCTGCTGCTGCACCCAGTTTTCATCCGACCAGGCGGACTGCATGTTCGGCCGGTCAAACAGGGCGATGTAACGCACGCCCCAGGCGGCATAACTCTTCAGCAGCACCTCGAATTCGTGCTTATTGGGGGAGGGAGAGAGCTTCTCCTGGAAGTGCAGGACCGGTTCAATCCCGTTTTCCAGCAATCCTTTGATGAATCCTTCGGGGATTGCCCGTGTGGTCGGGCTGATCAGGGTCAGCCAGCGCACGCCCATAGACTTGAGCAGCGGCAGCCAGGTTTGCAGATCAACCTCGCGGTAGTGCAGGGTATCCGGGAAATAGTTGAGCCCGATTCGGGTGTTATGTTGTGGAACTGGATGCGTCGTTGACATACTGTACTCCTCTCCCTCCGTATGTTGCAAAAAATATGCCAGCTGTCACGCTGGGAGGTGTTCCCGTGCTATAATCCTGTGGATTTTAGACAAAAAGGCGAAGTGCAGCAGAAATTATGATCTTAGTTACAGGTGGAACAGGTTTTATTGGGCAGGCGGTGATCCGCCACCTGGTTGCGGAAGAGCACCAGGTGCGGACTTTGCTGCGTCCCTCGAAGCACAACCCGGACCTGCCGAAGGGCACGCCGGTTGAGGTCATGCTCAGTGCGATTGATGACGAGCGCAGCCTGCGCCCGGCGCTCTCTGGGGTGGAAACGATCTACCACCTCGTCGGGGTGGAGTGGCAGGGGGTTAACGGCGATTTGGTGCGCACAGAAATTGAGGGCACCAAGACTTTGCTGCGGGCCGCCAAAGAAGCAGGGGTCAAGCGGATCATTTATCTCAGCCATCTCGGCGCTGAACGTCCCTCAGCTTTCCCGGTGCTTAAGGTAAAAGGGATCGTTGAGGAATACATCAAACGCAGCGGCCTGGAATACTCAATCATTCGTCCGGGGCTGGTTTTTGGTCCCAACGACAATTTCATCACTTCGATGACCAAATTGCTGGCGATCTACCCCGGGGTGTTCTTTTTGCCCGATAAGGGTGATTCGCTGCTCCAGCCGATCTGGGTGGAGGACCTGGCGACCTGCCTGACCTGGCTTTTGGAGAAAGAAGAACTGCTCAATCAGACGATCGAGATCGGCGGGCCGGAATTTCTCACCATTCGTGAGGTGATTGAGCAGGTGATGGCCGCTTCGGGGATGAAGCGCTTCCTGGTAGGCCTGCAGCCGTCCTATCTGCGCCTGCTGGCGATCACCCTGGAGTACATGTTCCCCGCTTTCCCGCACTCGGTGTACTGGCTGGATTACCTGGCAGCGAACCGTACCTGTGAAATTGACTCTGTCTCCCGCATTTTCGGCTTGCTGCCGGTGCGGCTCTCTCAACAGTTGGGGTTTTTAGAGGGACAAAACTGGAGAAGGCTGGCTCAGGCAGACCTGATCCGGGCCAGAAGTGATAAAACCCCAATAATTAACTGGTAATTTCTACCAATATTCCCTGCTTTACTGGTTTGCGCGAAAATCTTCCCTACTATATACTGACCTTAGGTTTCATAAAATCTAGCCTGAGGTAATCAAAATCGCATATGCGCACCTATGACATTACCCTGACGATCTCGCCCGATCTTGTAGTCTGGCCGGATGACTCTCCTGTGGAGTTATCGCGGGTTTCCTCTATTTCAAGCGGAGACCAGGCGAACGTCACTGAGGTGAAAATGTCGGTGCACACCGGCACGCATATCGATGCACCCTGTCATTTTATCGATGGGGCAGACTCGGTGGACAGTATCCCGATCGAGCTGCTCACCGGGCGGGCATATGTGCTGCATGTTGATGATGGCGAGGATTTGATTACAAAAGAACTGCTGGAGAATTCGCATATCCCCCCGAGAACCAAACGTGTGCTCTTTCGCACGCGCAACTCCAACCATTGGAATGGCCCGCACACCACATTTGACCGTGACTACGTCGCCGTTGATCCCGAGGCGGCTGCCTATTTGATCCAGCGCGGCGTCAAGCTGATTGGGGTGGATTATCTCTCGGTGGCGCAGTTCACCGATACGGCCCCCACGCACCTGACCCTGCTGGAAGCAGGGATCGTGGTTGTCGAGGGGCTCAACCTTGGTGAGGTCAGCCAGGGACGCTATACGCTCTACTGTCTGCCGTTGAAGATCGCTGGCGCTGATGGCGCCCCTGCCAGAGCGATCCTTATTGGGGTGTAAGCTGCAAATTTATTATTCTTTCTAGAATTACCTGGAAATCTCTACTCAAATCCCAAATATTTATTCAGCTACCACCACGCAATTTCGTCCGGCTTGCTTGGCCTGTAACAGGGCGGCATCTGCAGCCTTGAGAATTTCTTCTCCGGTGGCCCCGTGCCGGTTAAATTCCGCAACCCCGATAGATATGGTGATGGCGTCTAAAGTTTTATCGTCGAACATTACCTCGATTTCCGGTACCTGCCTGCGGAGCATCTCCGAACGTTCTTTGGCTAATTCTAGCGAGACCTCGGGCAGTATCAGCACAAATTCCTCACCCCCGTAGCGGCAAACGATATCATGTTGGCGGACCTGGGTGCTTAAGAATTCAGCCAGGCCTATTAGCAACGCATCCCCGGCAGCATGGCCAAGCGTGTCATTGAACTGCTTAAAATGATCTAGATCCAACATGATGATGCTGACGGGGTATTTTTTTCGGACGGCACGTTGGAGTTCATTCTCCAGGAACTCATCCAAAAAGCGGCGGTTGAATAGTTTGGTTAAATGGTCTCGGGTTGCCTGTTCGATGAGTTCTGTTTCACTGCGGGTGATTTGAATGTTGGCCAGGATGCTGAGCACAGACGCAAAGATGGTGAACATCAGAAAGCTGATCCAATTGTATGGGGTTTCGATGACTGCGGTGAAAAGATAGATGATGGAAACCCAATGGAGTACAGCCAGAAGTGATGTAACTAGCGGGGGAAGGAATAAACTGGCCAGCAGGATGGCGATAAACCCGAAATTAAGCGGAACAAAATCCCCTTCCAGGATCATGGGGTCCAACAGCAGCGATCCACCGGGGCCCAAGATGGAGGCGATTACGGTTAAACCGGCCGCCCAGTAGTAGTGGCCGGCGCGATTTAAGCGGTATGCGATCCCGATCAATACGCCCAGGCCCAAAATCAGCCCTGTATAGGTGTTTCCTCGAACGGGATTTTCCCGATTGACCAGGATTACAACAACCATGGTGATAAACATCAATGCTAATAATACGATTAAGAGGGAAGCAAGGAGCGGCGCCCGGCGTTGTTTGGATCTGGTTTGAACCAGCCACCTAGATGCAGCGATAATTTTACGCATTGAGACCTTTCTCAGCAACATTGAAGTAAGCTTTGGGATATTGCATGGCTCTCCTTAGATGACTGAGGTGGACCAAAATATTGTTAATTTGACTGGATGAACTTTCAAATACTTTTCATCGTAATTTAACTGATTATACAATGAATCGGAGCGAGATGTTTATCCCCTGCTGGCTTTTTTTTGGGGGTCATGGACCATGAGGGGGAGCGGAGTGAGCCTTTGAGTGGAGGAATTATTTTCTACACTGATTATTTGTAGGCTGACAGAATGTGATATATCGGGATAATCATATTCAGATGGAGTTAGAACTGGCTGGAAATTTATTCAATCCTTATAATGATTCCTCGCTGTGCTCGGAATGACAGCATCAGGGAAATTCCCTTTATTTGTCGTTCCGACCGAGAGGGGGAGCGGAGTGAGCCTTTGAGTTGAGGAAGTCTCTAGGCGCCTGATTTCCAAGAATACCTTCTACAGTTACATGGTTTTTAGACTTCCGCCGCTTGCTTGCAAGCGGTCCGGCTCGCTATCGCTCGCTCGGAATGACAGCATCAGGGAAATTCCCTTTGTTTGTCGATCCCACCGAGAAGGGGAGCGGAGCGAGCCTTTGAGTTGAGGAAGTCTCTAGGCGCTTGATTTTCAAGAGCACCTTCTATCGTTACATGGTTTTTAGACTTCCGCCGCTTGTTTGCAAGCGGTCCGGCTCGCTATCGCTCGCTCGAAATGACAGCAATAAGGAATTTCTCTTTATTTGTCATTCCGACCGAGAAGGGGAGCGGAGCGAGCCTTTGAGCGGAGGAAGTCTCTGGGCGCCTGATTTCCAAGAATACCTTCTACAGTTACATGGTTTTTAGACTTCCGCCGCTTGTTTGCAAGCGGTCCGGCTCGCTCTCGCTCGCTCGGAATGACAGCAATAAGGAATTTTTCTTTCCGTGTCATTCCGACCGA
>JBDLJU010000178.1:0-6256 GCA_039714215.1 Chloroflexota bacterium
GGGAAAAATTGGGAAAATAAAAAAGAGGCATTCCCGCGGGAAGAATAATCTTACCCTTTGGTAGTCCTCTCATCGTGATATAAAAATAATACTAGATGACTATTGCTTTGTCAAGAATAATTAAATTGTGGTAAATAATAATTTTCCCCTGTTGTTAGCAAAGCCTGAATTTAGATAACTGAAAGAACCAATCCAAAGAGATAGCCTGCCAGGGTGCTGAAGATTGAGACCAGCACGACATACACCGCGGTTTTCTTGCGACCAAGGATTTTTCCGGTGACCATGATGCTCTGAATGGAGAGCTCGGGATCGGAGATCAAATAAGCAAGCAGCGGCCCGCGATGCATCCCCAGATCCATGAACATTTTGGCAATCGGCACCTCTACCAGGGTGGGGAAGTACATGAACACCCCGAACACCACGCCGATGAAGTTGGCCGCAATGGTGTTCTCTCCAGCCAGGTTCTGCACCCACTCTGCCGGGATCAGCACTTTGACCACGCCGGCGAGGAACACCCCTGCGACGAGGAGTGGGAAGATCTGTTTGACAAATTTCCAGGTTTCCCAAAGCCAGCTGGATATATCGCTGCTTTCCAATCCTTGTCTGGCGACAATCACTAAAGCCGCAAGCAGGATTGCCTCGGAGATGGCCCTACCTGTGATTGAGACGGTGATATTGGCGCGATCATCGATCATCGGGGCTGCCACCAGTAAGGTGAGGATCACCAGAACGATCGTCGCGGTTGTCCAGCGGTTGGCGCCGGAGAGAATGTTTTCCAGGCCCTTCCAGGCAAACAACCCGATCAGGACCAGCAGCACGATCAACAATGCACCCTGGAAATTTAAGTGCAGGGTGCTGAGCAGCCCGGTAAGGCCCTGCGAAAGATCCTGGCTCAGTGAGAATGAAAAGTAAGTGTCGGTCAGCAGCTCGATTTGCAGCGTACCGGCGATCAAAGCCAGCACCATCAACCCGAAGAAAATCCAGGTAGCGGGTTTGACCCTGGCTTTACCAGAAAACATATCCTCATCCACGGTCATTTTTTCATTGCGGAAGAGGAATGCCATGATCAGACCGATCCCGATCCCGAAGATGATCGAGAGCACGATCCTGGCAATCGCAATGTCGATCCCGATCGCGGCTCCGGTATAGGCAATTGCTAAAATATTTACAGCTGGTCCGACAAACAGAAATGTGATCGCCGGTCCCAGTCCGCCGCCGCGCTTCCAGATTCCGGCAAACAGCGGCAAGATCGTGCATGAGCAGACTGCCAGCACAAAACCGCCCAGCGCCGCAGCGGGATAGGAGACCCATTTACTGGCTTTGGGTCCCAGGAAGCGGGTGATCACCTGTTCTGGAATCAGCGCCGACATCCCGCCGGCAATAAAAAATGCTGGCAGCAGGCATAAGATCACATGAGCCGCCAGGTAATCGAGCAGGCTCAACCAGCCGGCCTCGAGCAAGCCAGGAATTGATTGTAGAAAGATATTCATCGTTTACCTGTGGCAGGCTTATCCCTGCTCAAGCGCGGTGGCCAGCCAGCTGATTACTTCAGCTGAAGTCGGGACTTTCCCGCTGGATACGACCTTTTCGTTGATTACCAGCCCTGGGGTGGAGATCACCCCGTGTGCGATGATCTGGTCATACTCAGTGACCTTAAGGACTTCCGCTTCAATGGCCAATTGGGCAACTGCCTGCCTGGCGATTTTTTCCAGCTGCTTGCAGTTGGCGCAGCCTGAGCCTAATACTTTGATGGTTAACATCTTGCCTCCGTTTGTGCATCTTTCATGTTAATTTTCATTCTCGCCCGGCTCCCGAACAATATGGACAGCAGCAGTTTGATTGTTCTTCATCGTTTGCTTCTGGGGGTGGGGAAGGAATCCCAGCCAGTTTTCCGGCCTGCGTCACCAGTTCAAGCAGTGCTGGGTTGCTCAGCTGATAATAAATATACTTCCCTTCACGCCTGGTTTTCAGTAAATCTGCTTTCCTCAATGCCATCAAATGTTGTGAAATGTAAGCCTGCCGCTGACCTGATGCAGCCACGAGATGGCATACACAGGCCTCCCCGCGGCCAATCAGCAGCAGAAGTTTTATTCGGAAGGGATTCCCGATGATCGAAAACAGGTGGGCAGTTTGATTCTCAAATGAAGTATTCATATTCAGTATCTTGAATATGTTATCACGCGATTACCCCGCCTGGATGCAGACGTTTGTCATGTTAAATAGGGGATATATGTCCTGATATTGTGGTGAAGTTCGAATTATTTTGATTTTTGGTGAGACAGCCGTTTTATGTCCCAAAGGATGTAGAGGATGCTGCCGGTCAGGGCGAGAGCGATCAGGGTGGCCATATTTGTGATCGGCCAGCCGAAGCCAAACACCTTGCGGTCAATGTACCATGCCAGGAACCAGGCGATCAGCATCCCGACGGTGACAATCACCCGGCGCAGCCACGGATCCTTGCTCTCCTGTTGGCGGAACAATGCCCAGGCAGCAAGGCAGGACTGCAGTCCGGCGACAACCACCCGGTAGCGCGGATTGTCCCACAAATCGCCGCCGCCGCGCACCGCTGCAAATATGATTCCTACCCAGACAATCAGCAGCAGCGTCCCAACAATGCTCCTCCAGGATTTCTCTTTGAAGGCCAGCAGGTTGGCATAGAGGAACATGCCAAAAAGGAACGTCCAACCCAGCGCCCGCCAGATGGCGATGGCATGCCACAGCCATCCGCTGGTATAGGCTACCAGGGCCGATGGCAGCAGCGGGCGGACGATCCCATAGCCAACCAGATAGGGGAAGTGCAGCCATTCCGGGATGCGGCTTAGCACTGCATCCAATTTCCCTGAGCCGTCCACAGTCATAATTGTCTGGTAATCGATCACAAGGTTCCACCAGTTTAGCGTTTTGAAACCGATCACAACCATAAGGATCACCAGCACCCCGATCACACCTAAGATCAGCGTGATCCGTTTTTTGTTGAATGCCTTCCAGGGGTATAAGGTGATTGTGATGACCACCCCGATGAAAACCATCATCAAGGCGATTGGCCAGGTGATCAAGGAGCAAACCAGGATTGAGATTAATGCGAAAGCGAGATATTTTAGCTCTCTTTTCTTCCAATAATGAATGATAAACGCGCTGAACGCGGTAACCAATGTGATCGTGAAGGCTTCCCGCATTTGGGAACTTCCCAGCAGGACAGCTTCTGGATACAGGGTTACCGTCCAGGCAGCGATCTTGGCGGCCTGATTGCCCCACAGTTGTTTACTTAATGACCAGGTGAAAAATACCGCGGTGGCAGAGAATGCCGAGGTGATTACCGCGATGATCAGCGGGTAATGTGTTCCGTTTGATAGAAAGCGGTAAATTGCGCCACTGATGAACAACAATCCCCCGTATTGATCCATGTGGTCCGCACCCTGAAATGCGGAGATAAGCGGTTGATCGGATTGAGAGAGTTCCCAGGCAGCAGTATCCCGGCGGTAAGCATCATACATGATATAGCCAGACTGCTGCGTGTCGTTGGGATGCCCGAAGATTGGTAATTCAACAAACCAGATGACCCCCGCGGCGAGTCGCAGTAAAGCCGCTGCCATCACGAGATATAACAGCCATTTTTTTGGCGCTTGCGGCTGGATCAGACGCCATCCTGACCAAATTATCAGGGTGCCGAAGATTAATACATAGCTGAAAGGAAGAAATCCCGCCAGGTCTGAAAAATCGGAGGAAACCCAGGCAAGACCCAGTGCTAAAAGCAGGATTGTGATCAGAATAGAGATAATTGGGAGATTGAGTTTTTTTGGCATAGATTTTTTTCGCGCTGTAGAGTGAATAGTGGAGTGTCCACGCATTGCGAATATACTATCCGGCAAGGAAGGTGTCAAGCACATGAGTGCTGGATACGTTATAATTTTTAAACCACCGTTTTCACCGAACTGAAAGGATGATCAAGCAGAAATGAATGCTGCACGGCAAGGTTTTGAGGAAATTGAGCATACTGCCGACTGGGCTTTACGCGTCTGGGCGCCAAACCACGCCGAGCTGTTCCGTCAGGCAGCGATCGGAATGAACCAGCTCTCCGAGCTTGAGCTTGATAGCACTGTCCCCCTGGTTGAAGAACTCTCCCTGGCCGCGATCGACATTGAGAGCCTGCTGGTCTCCTTTTTATCCGAATTGGTCTTCCTCGGTGAGCAGGATGATCTGGGTTTTGATGGCTTTGATCTCAGCATCGACCGGTTGAGGTTACTTGCCAAACTGAGTGGTGGAAAAATTATCAGCCAGAAGAAAGAGATAAAGGCGGTCACCTACCACAATCTAGAGGTGATCGAAATCGAAGGCGGGTTCCAGGTTGTGATCGTGTTTGATGTTTGAGGAGTAAGCTAATGATCAGAATTCAAGATATGCACAAGATCAGTGAGTTTGAATGGGAAATTCCAAAGAGTTTCCGAGAGAATATGCGCGTCCCGGTAAGGGTGTTCGCCAATCGTGAGCTGCTAGACGCGGTGATGCAGGATCGCTCATTGGAGCAGGCAGTCAACTCGGCCTCGCTGCCCGGACTGGTCGGACATGTCCTGGTGATGCCTGATATGCACCAGGGCTATGGTTTCCCGATCGGCGGTGTGGCAGCCACCCGCTACCCGGAAGGGGTGATCTCCCCGGGAGCAATCGGTTACGACATTAACTGCGGCGTTCGTTTACTCTCTACGCAGATAGAATACGAAGCCGCGGAACCCTGGCTGGCGGACCTTGCAACAGCCCTTGATAAAAACTGCCCCAGCGGCGTGGGCGTAAAGGGGCATCTGCGCCTGAGCGAAAAGCAGCTCGACAATGTTCTCGTTCAGGGATCGCATTGGACAAAGAAACAGGGCTATGCCAATGAGGATGATGTCCGCCGTACGGAAGAGACCGGCAGATTGGCAGGCGCCGACCCCGGGGATATCAGCCCGCGAGCGAAAAAACGGGGCATCCCCCAGCTTGGCACCCTCGGTGCTGGCAATCACTTCATTGAGGTTGATATCGTCGACCAGATCTTTGATCCCGAAGCAGCCCGGGTGATGGGTTTGGAGGAGGGATACCTCGCGGTGCAGATTCACTGCGGGTCACGCGGTTTTGGTCACCAGGTGTGTACGGATTACGTCAAAGACTTTCAGGGGGCAGTCCAGCGTTACGGGATTAAATTACCTGACCGGGAGCTGGTCTGTGCGCCGATGGATTCTCCTGAGGGCAAAGCCTATCTATCGGCGATGCGCTGCGCCGCCAATTATGCATTCGCCAACCGCCAGGTGCTGGCGCACTTTGCCCGCCAGGCGTTCGAGGATGTGCTGGCCGGTAAGGTTTCAAATTGGGAACTGCGCCAGGTATATGACATCGCCCATAATATGGGGAAAATTGAGACGCATACTGTAGATGGTGAAGAGCTTGAGGTGTGTGTGCATCGCAAAGGCGCCACGCGGGCTTTCGGTCCTGGATACCCCGGTTTACCCGCTGAATATCGACCGATTGGCCAGCCGGTGCTGGTCCCGGGAAGCATGGGGACTGCTTCATGGGTGCTGACCGGTACCGAGCAAAGCATGCAGCGCTCCTTCGGCTCCTCCTGTCATGGGGCAGGGCGGGTGATGAGCCGCAGCAAAGCCAAAAAGACAGTGCGAGGTGAGATGCTTCAGGCTTCACTGGAACAGAAAGGGATCCATATCCGGGCTGGATCGCTGCCAGGTCTGGCGGAGGAAGCGCCCCAGGCGTATAAGGATGTTGACCAGGTGGTTAAAATCGTCACCGGGGCGGGGATCGCCAAAAAGGTCGCTCGCCTGGTGCCGGTTGCGGTGGTTAAGGGATAGCTCAGCGGAACAAAACCCAGGTGCTGAACGTCTTATGGGAGATAGAATATTTCGTTAATAGGAGATTTGAAGTGAAAAAAATAATTGGTATAAGCTTTTTGTTGGTTTTCGTGCTGATTTTCAGCGCCTGCAGCCCGGATGCGAATTTCAACAACCCAAACCTACCGGTGACCAGCGATGACCCCATCCCTGTTGAGCCCGGGGGGGGCAGTGGTGGACCTGGAGATGATGGTATGGCCGAGGGAAATGTCTATCTCAATGATACTCAGCTGATGATCATGGAAAGCTACCCGGTGCAGGTTGGGCTCGCAATATCCGGCGATTTGCCGACCCCCTGTAATCAGCTGCGCTATCAAATTAGCGAAGCGGATGCCGACAACCAGATTTTTGTGGAAGTTTATTCGGTAGTCGACCCCGGGATGATC
>JBDLJU010000179.1:0-6247 GCA_039714215.1 Chloroflexota bacterium
CAAGATGAACTCGGTAATGAATCGAATAGCTTATTTATTGATCACTGTTTTCCTCCTTCTCCTTTTGGGGTGTTCCTCACCAGACAATGATGCCCCTGCTGTTGATCGCCCCACAAATACCGTCTCTCCCCTTGCTGATCCAATCATTACCCCAACTCCGACAGCCGAACCAATCATCGAACAAGCCGATCTTATCTTTCATAATGGTATTCTTTTGACCATGGAGGATGGCTTTCCAACCGCACAGGCGATTGCGATCCAGGGTGATCGCATTCTCGCGGTAGGCAGCGATGAAGATGTTTTGGTTCTGATTGGACCGGATACAGAAGTAATTGACCTGAACGGACAAACCTTGCTTCCTGGGTTAGCGGACGGCCATGCCCATATGCTGTGGGTTCCACCCAATATGACTCTGGACGAAGTTCAGGATATTGTTTTTAGCTATGGATTTACTTCCCTCAATGAGATGTCCGCTGATAATGGGTACATAGAAAGCCTGCTGCAAGCTGAGGCAGATGGGCGTTTGCGCCTGCGGGTCAACGTTTTTCCGAATTACAACAGCTCTAGATTGAACGACGAAAGGGAGAGCGATATCCTGGAATTTTGGTTTCCAGAACACGCTCCAATCCTTGATTCAGATCGTATGCTCCGCATCCCGGGAATCAAGTTTTTTGTGGACGGCGATGGCACACCCGCTCGCGGCTGCCCTGCAAGGCGTGATCCTTACAGCGAGTTAAGCATTTCATCGGATTGGTTTCCCCGGGCCTGCGGAAGTATTTACGGTGATCTGTATTGGGATCAAACTGACCTTAACCAGGCTGTCGCCGCTGTGCAGGCTGCCGGATTTCGAGCGGCGTTCCATGCCATGGGAGATAGGGGAATTGAAACTGCGCTTAATGCGATCGAATTCGCGTTGAACGGAGAATCCAATTTGTTTTATCGGCATCAGATCCAACACAGCAGTATTTTAGAGCCAGATTTGCTGGAACGCTATGTTTCAGAAGACATTCTTTCATCAGTGCGTGGCTACTTTAACACCTGCTCCCAGGATTCCTACCACACAGAATGGGCTTCAAACCGTTATGCGCTTCCTGGTGCCGGTGTACATGCTTACCTTGAAACAGATACCCGGTGGATCGGTGATATCCATGACATCACCTGGTCGTCAACCCTCAACTCAATGGTTCAGCTTTTTGGCCTGGTAACCAAGCAGCAAATTCAAGCAGACGGCTCAGTCTGCATGCCAGATCCCTGGATTGCTAAACACGTGATCACCGTCGATCAAGCCTTGTATATGATGACCTATGAGCCTGCCTATGCTGTCTCCCAAGAAGATGTCTTGGGAAGCCTGACGCCCGGGAAGTATGCTGATCTGGTAATTCTCTCAGAGGACCCGCATTCAGTCGCTCCTGGCAATCTGAAAAACCTCGAGGTCCGGATGACTATGGTCGGAGGAAAAGTGGAGTATTGTAAAGGTGGACACGAAGCGCTTTGTCCCAATTTACAACCCCTGATACAATCGCAAGAGGAACCTGAAGCAGGCCCGACAGAAATACCGCCTGAAGCTGTCACGATCAAAATTTTCAAAAAAGAGCCAACGACTGTATCAGCAGGTACCCCTATCGTGATTTCAATTGGTTGGGCGGCAAATACCGAAGAACAGTTGATCGATTTTCTCAATGCGATTTCTTTCACCGCCACCTTAGACAGCCAATCTTTGGCCGGTCTAAATGACAACTGGAGTGAAATTTCAACCTTTGAGAGCAATTACGGAGATGGCCTGAATTATCTGTCTTCTTGGGAATACTCATTGGGCGTTCTCAGCCCAGGTACCCATCAGATAGAAATTACCGGAACGCTTGCGTGGACAATCACTGATGGATTTAGCTCCAGCGAAGATGGCAGCCTAGAGCAGTACTCTGGTGAGGTAATGAATTACACATTAATCATCTATGTTGAAGAGTAAGCGTAGAATTTGATTACGATTGAATCGAAGCAATACTTCGATCAAAAAAGGGCTGGTGAATAACCAGCCCTCGATAGTATCTAGTCAATTGCTAACCAAGCGGCTGCTTGAAATTATAGATCCCTTCTTTAACCCCCCAACGTAAGCCACATCCGCAGTTGAACACATTCTCCACCGGCTCACCGAGTGCTGCTTTGCACTCCGGGCAGCGGAAGAATGCCCCCGGCGAAGCAGTCGGTGTTTCGCCCACCGCTTCATTCTGCACAAACACACTTGGGCTGAGCTGCCACCAGTTGCCGGTCAGGGCCGCAATAGAATCCAGCCAGACGAGCAGCCTGGTCGGCACCCATCGTTTGAGAAATCCAATCCGGAAATGAGAAACGGTCAGCATCCGCGCAATCTTGAACTTGCTCTCAGCCAGCCAGACTTTAACCGCCCTGGGGTGGAAGTCATAGTTCAGCGGGATGATCTCCACCGGCTCTTGATCGAACGGGCTCCAGCTCTGGCGCTTGAACCAGTAGCGCAAGATCGCTTTGAGGTTATGTTTGTTGGCAAATTCCAGAATGAAAGCCGCCCCCGGTTGTAGGCTCTCCCGCACCTGGGCGAGTGCATCCTGCGGGTCTGCCATGTGGTGCAGCACCCGAATCATTGTTGCCCCATCAAATAGCCCGGGCACAAAAGGCAGCTTATACACATCGGCAGCGACATAGACATACTTGGTCTCGTCGCGACCGAGGGCTGCTTGGGCCTGCTCCAGCTGGGTCACCGAGTAATCCATCAGCACCACCCGCTCGAATCCAGTATAGCGCGGCGTGTTGCGCCCCGCGCCTGCGCCGACTTCCAGCAGCAGCTTGCCGATGCCGGGCATCATCCGCTTGAGGGCAACAACTTCAGCGCCGTCTTCGTATGCCCGGCCGCCTTGCTCCCAAAAGCTGGTCTGGTAATCAGATCCTTCGTAATCGCAGATCGGTGGGTGTTGGGGAGTTTTCGAAGGCATTATTCTCTCTTATTCTTTCCCGATCAATTTACGACCGTTGTTGTATCCCCGCCCCACACCATAATACTCAAACCCGAGCTCGTTCATTTTTTCAGGGTCGTAGATATTGCGCCCATCGACCACCAACGGCGTGTGCATCAGGTCGCGTACTTTTTCCAGGTTAACCTGGATGAATTCATTCCATTCGGTGCACACGATCACCGCGTCGCACCCGTCAACCAGATCATATACCCCAGAGCTCATCTCCACATCTGGCAGCAGCTCCTGGGCAGCATCCATCGCCACCGGGTCGTAGGCGCGCACTTTCGCGCCAGCTGCCAGCACGCTGTTGGCGATGTCGACCGAAGGCGCATCGCGCATATCATCGGTGTTTGGTTTGAAAGCCAATCCCAGCAATCCCACAGTTTTACCCTCTACATCCCCGGCTGCGGAGAGCAACCGCTCTACCATCAGCGGGCGGCGTTCATTGTTCGTCGCCATCACTGCGTTCAAGATCTTTGGTTCCACGTTCATCTCTTCCGCCATATATGCCAATGCTTTGACATCCTTGGGGAAGCAAGAACCGCCGTATCCCAACCCTGCGCTGAGGAAGCTTGGGCCAATCCGCTCGTCGTAGCCCATCCCGGCGGCCACTTCGGTGACATCCGCCCCGAGCATCTCGCACACGTTGGCAATTTCGTTAATAAATGAAATCTTGGTCGCCAGGAAGGCATTCGAGGCGTATTTGATCATTTCAGCGGTGCGCAGGTCTGTGATCACAATTGGGGAGCGCAGCGGCAGGTGCAGCTGAGCCACCTCATCAGCGGCATCCCGGTTGGTGGAGCCCAAAACCGTACGGTGCGGGTTCATGAAATCGGGTATCGCCGAACCTTCGCGCAAGAATTCCGGACAGGAGACCACGGAGAAATCGATTTCCTTTTTCTGGTGTTCTTCGACGATCCCGGCCACCCAGTCCCCGGTCCCTACTGGCACAGTGGACTTGTTGATCACGATCACCCGTTTTTTCATATGCTCAGCTATCGAGGCTGCTGCCGAAGCGACATACTTTAAATCTGCTTCGCCATCCACCCCAGACGGGGTCCCCACACAGATGAACACAAATTCGGCATCCGCCATGGCATCTTCATAAGAAGTGGTAAAAGACAACCGGCCAGCTTCCACATTGCGCCGGACCAATTCTTCCAGGCCCGGTTCATAGATCGGCATTTCTCCGCGTTTCAGGCTCTCGATTTTTTCCTCGCTGATATCCAGCGCCAAGACTTTATTGCCCAAATCGCTGAAGCACACTGCCGTCACCAGACCGACATAACCCACACCAATTACACTGATTTTTCTCATTTTGAACCTCAAATATAAATTTCAACTGCGCCAATTAGGAAACAGCGCGCCAATGATACCACGTTAAAAACCAATTTGAACCACATGCAAATTTCCTAAAAACCAGGCTGTAACAGCCCTAAATCGGACAAAAACGGTTGTCATTTATCGATTTTATTGAATTAAATCAATTCTGATGGGCAAATGACCCCTTCTAATAGGGACATAAGTCCCTTGCCCCCTGCGTTTTCGAAATTAAAATATATTAGAGTATTCCTACCCAAAAATATGTTTTAAGAGGATCATCATGCAAATTACACGACAAGCAGATTACGCAGTGCGAGCAGTAGTATACCTTGCTCAACTCGGCGCCAACCAAAAAGCTTCCACCAGCCAGATCGCCGAAGAGAAGGATATTCCCCTTTCCTTCCTTGCAAAGATCATCGCACAGCTTTCCGTAGCCGGTCTGCTTCAGACAATGCGCGGCGCTCGCGGCGGCGTGACACTCGCCAGACCCCCAGAAGAAATTTCACTTCTGGAAGTTGTCGAAGCGATCGACGGCCCGATCATGCTCAATGAGTGTGTCAATGGCTCCTTCGACTGCAGCCAGAAAGACTGCCCGATTCACGAGATCTGGGTCGATGCCCAGGCAGATTTGGTCAAAAGACTCAAAGCTTCAAACTTCGGCCAGTTCGTTAAAGTAGAAGCTTAACTACCTGGTACATAAAAACTCATCCGCAAGCAGGCTGGAATAGCCTGCTTGCTTTAGATTCTCCAGCGAATTGATAGTAGAATATGGACATCGCAACCACGCTCAACGGAACGCGTTTTAATGACAACTGTCTGCTAACCACCGGAAACTGATCCAATGCCCCAGCTATTCAAATCCGCCATTCATCTCTTCTTAATTAAAGACCAGCAAACCTTGCTGTCCCTCCGGGCGAACACCGGCTACATGGACAGCTGGTTCAGCGTAATTGCCGGCCACATTGAACCTGGTGAGACCGTCAACGATGCCTGCGTCCGCGAAGCCCGCGAAGAAGCCGGGCTGACCCTGCTCCCCGAGCATCTTGAGATTGTTGGAGTGATGCACCGCAGCGACGGCGAAGAACGCATCGACTTCTTCGTTCGCGCCCACGCCTGGGATGGGGAAATCCACAATACCGAGCCGCACAAGTGCACCGAGATCGCCTGGTTCCCACTCGACGCCCTGCCCGAGCACACCGTACCTTATGTGCGCCAGGCGTTGCTCAACTACCAGCAGGGCGTCTGGTTCGACAGCTTCGGTTGGGATGGCGAAACCACCCCCATCGACTAACGACTACCAGACTAAAGACTGCCCGACTACCCCATGAAAAAAACCGACCTGTTCTGGCTTTTAGCCTATCCGATCTACCAGACCATCGGCACCATCCGCCACGAAGGTGCACACGCCATCGCGGCGATCATGCAGGGCGCCAGGATCACCGAGTTTGTATATATTCCCAGTATGCACAATGAGGTCTTCTATTGGGGCTACGTGCGCTGGATTGGGGAAACCGACTGGCTGACCCTTGCGGCCCCCTACTTCCTCGACCTGCTCACCTTCGCCCTCGCCTTCCTGATCTGCTTCAAGCTGCCTTTCAAACGGCACTGGCTTTGGCTCAACCTGGTGATCCTCGGGATGGTCTCCCCTCTGGCCAACTCAAGCTACATCTACCAGCGCTCCTTCACTTCCACCTCTGCCAACGATGTTGTCCGCCTGCTGGCCGATCTCCCTGATTTCCCGATCCACGCCTATTTCATTGCCACCCTCACGCTTTACACCCTCGGGTTGATCGTCGTCTTCCGCCGCGCCCATCACCTGACTGCCTGATAGCCTGACCGCCAGTTTCATGCTGTCATCTACCATCTACCTTCTGTCTCCTGCCTTTCTGTGATACAACTACCCCTATGACTTCCCCAAACAGCAAATATAACCACATCAT
>JBDLJU010000180.1:0-6233 GCA_039714215.1 Chloroflexota bacterium
GGGATCAAAGCTGTTGAAAATGCGAGTATGCTCAATCCCGAACAAATTCACCAGGTACTGCAAGGTATACGGATTGCCGGTGTAGTCATAGATCGTTGTTGAAGGCACCAAATCGGCATTCCCGACCTCAACCACGGTCACCCCCAGACTCTTGAGATATTCCTCGGTTGCGCCTGCCAGACCGCTGACCACAGAGCCATTAAACACCGCCACAGCAGCGCCTTCTTCCAGCATCAGCTGGGTGGGGTCTACGCCAACGGTAGCGGGACCAACCAAAGCGCTGTCGGTGAACATTTCATCTCGCAGAATTCGGATCTTGTTGGTGATTGGCTTCAAAATCTGCAAACCCTCTGGCGATGTGGCATAGGTGACATATTCCGGAGGTGAAATTACCCGCTGCACAATATTATCCTCCCCAACCTCAAGTGCGAGGAAACCCAACTTGAGCGCATCTCCAAAGGGGATATTTGTTTTAATCCCGGCGGAGAAAATTTCCCAAACTCCCTGCGGGTTACCCAAAATCAAAGCCTGAATATCTGACCTGAAGAGCTGGTCTCGTAGTGCGAGGAGCAGCTGCTGCTGTCGCTGGGCACGATCAAAATCCCCGTCTCCCTGGTAGCGGTTGCGGGCATAAGCCAGCGCCAGCTCACCGCTGAGGTTATACCTGCCAGGCTCCAGCCTGATAGGAGGCACATCCCCGGGGCGGATCAGCTTGATCTTTTCGGTAATATCGATCTTGACGCCGCCCATAAAATCAACAAACTGCACAAACGTATTGAAGTCAATCTGGGCGTAATAATGAATGTCCACGCCGAGGAACTCCTGCACCGTCTGGGCTGCCAGGAGCGGTCCACCGCCGGGCAGGTGATTGGTTTCTGCCAGGAAATAAGCGGTATTAATTTTATTCTGACCAAACCCGGGGACATTGACCCACAAATCACGCGGAAGTGAGAGCAAACCGGCTGTTTTGGTATTTGGGTCGATGGTCAGCACCATCATTGAATCCGTACGGGAAGCGGATTCACCGGCTTCCCAATCACGGTAGTCAAGACCCATCACCAGGATGTTGACCCGGCCGCCATCCCAGGCTGTCTGCTCAACTTCTGGTCCTGTGGCAGGTCCGCCATCGGGAACCGCTGCGTCCGTCTGAGAATCGTCACTCGAGCTTCCCTGGCCAGTGCTGTCTGCGGCAACTGGTTCTCCTGGTAAGTCGATAATATCCTGTTGGGAAATAAATTCACTGACAAACCTGAATGCAAAGAAAGCCGTCACGATTGCAGCCAGAATGAATGCCCCCCATAATGCGGTCATCAATGGATCTTTTTTTAGATTTCTAACTCGAATTCTACTTTTTCGGTTTTTGTTCATAACACTTAAGCAGCTTCATCTCGTCACTCCGACCGTTTTGGTTCATTTGTCGGGCAACTCTGGATAAAATGCTTTTCTCCTATAAATTACATTTAGAGCAAGGATCATTTTGCCTCTGTTGGGCATTGATTTTGATCACCCAATTTATCAGGGGTAGATTATATCATGCCTACATATTGCTAGAGTGCGGTAAAATATCGAGCAGTATCCTGTTCGATATTTATGAGAATGTACCACATTCTCGAACACTTAGTGACTCTCTGGTCAAAAGACTGCAAGTGCAGTGCCAGACAATAAAATTTAGCAAAACAGGCAAAATGGCTGTTCTAACCGTCACCAATCTCTCAAAATCATACGGTCCCGTTGATATTTTCTCACGGGTTTCATTCAGCATCCCCAACAACGGACGGGTGGCAATTGTCGGTCCCAATGGAATCGGTAAAACTTCGCTGCTGCGGGTGATCGCCAACATAGAATCAGCTTCGGAAGGCAGCTTCCATCTTGCCCGTTCCGCCACCCTCGGTTACCTGCCCCAGGAAGCCCGGGCTCACGGGGAACATACGCTCTGGGAGGAATGCCTCGAAGGTGTAAAACCCCTGCTCAACCAGGAAGCGCAGCTCAAAGAATTGGCTGCCAGGCTCGAAACCCAACCCACAGATCAAGATTTACTCAAACGCTACGGCGCTCTGCAGCAGGCTTTCGAACTTGCCGGCGGGTACACCTACGAGAACCACATTGGGCAGGTGCTTTCCGGACTGGGCTTCACCAAAGTGGAATACCAGATGCCCCTGGACCATCTCTCCGGCGGGCAGCGCACCCGCGCGGTGTTAGCCCGTCTGCTGCTCTCCAGGCCAGACTTATTGATCCTCGATGAGCCTACCAACCACCTCGATATTGAGGCGGTCGAATGGCTGGAATCCTATCTTAGGGATTGGGAAGGCGCAGCCCTGATCGTCTCCCACGACCGCTACTTCTTAGACCAGGTGGTCACCCACATTTACGAGATGAGCCCCTACGGTTTTGAGTTCTTCCGCGGCAACTACAGCCATTTTGTCCAGCAGCGCGAGGCGCGTTGGGAAGAGCGTAAGCAGTTCTACAAAACCGAGCTGGCCCGCATGGGACGCGAACTGGACTACATCCGAAAAAATATCGCCGGGCAGCGCGTCCAGATGGCGAAGGGGAAGCTCAGCCGGCTGAGCCGTGAAATCGAAGCGGTAGAAAAGCTGGGCTTCGACGCCGTGCGCGGCAAAAAATGGAGCGTGGTCGCCGACCAGGCTGGCAGGATTGACCGTAAGCCGATGCGCGTCGAGGAAGCCGCCAAACGCCTATCAGCCCTGCGCACCCCCGACGACAACACCTATACTGTCGGCCTGCAAATCCGTGCCCAACAGCGCAGCGGAAACATTGTACTGCGCGCCGAAGACCTGCAGATCGGCTACCCGGGAAACCCGCTGTTCAAAGTTGACGATCTCGAACTCGACCGCCTGGAATGTGCGGCTTTGATCGGGCCAAACGGCTCTGGCAAAACCACTTTCCTGAAAACCCTGCTCAAGGAGCTGGAACCGCTCTCAGGCGAGATCCGCCTGGGGGCAAGCCTAAAAATCGGGTATTTCGCCCAGGCTCACGAAGAGCTCAACCCGAACCTGACCTTGATCGAAGAAATTGACCGGGTGGGCACCAGCATGCTCGAAAAAGACATCCGCAACTACCTGGGACGTTTCCTCTTCAGAGGCGATGAGCAGTACAAGAAAGTCAGCGTGCTCTCTGGTGGAGAGCGCGGCCGCCTGGCGCTTGCCAAGCTCGCACTTTTAGATGCCAACCTGCTGCTCCTTGACGAACCCAGCAACCATCTCGATATCCCCGGCCAGGAAGTTCTCCAGCAGGTGCTGGCAGACTTCAACGGCACGATCCTGATGGTTTCCCACGACCGCTACCTGATCTCTGCCTTGGCCAGCCAGATTTGGGAACTGGATGCCAGGAAACAAGAACTCAGGGTGCACAAGGGCAGCTACCAGCAGTACAAAGGTATTCAAGAACCAATCAGGATCACCGAAAAACCAATCGAGGAAATTACGCAAGCAGATCTTCCCTCGGCAGCCAAAACGGAACTATCTAAACACGAACGCAAGCGCCTGGAAAACAAAATTACCACTTTGGAAGAAAAGGTGCTCGAGTTAGAAAACCTGCTGGAAGAGATCAGCAAAAAGCTGCAGACCCCTCCAGACAGCCCAGAACAAATTCAACAGTTGGGGGAAGAATATGCCTACAATGAAGCCAAACTGCAAACCGCGATGGAATCCTGGGAGCAGCTCCACGCACAATTAGACTAGACCCAATTATCAATTTCACCCTAGGAGTTCTGGTTAATGATCACATTCTCCGATTTATTTAAAATAGGGATCGGCCCCTCCAGCTCACATACCGTTGGCCCAATGATCGCTGCCCGGCGCTTTGCCCTGCACTTACAGTCTGCCGGACTGCTTGAGAAAACCAGCAGGATCGAGGTTACGCTGTTCGGTTCTCTCAGCCTGACTGGAAAAGGTCACGGCACGGATGGCGCCATCCTCCTCGGCCTGGAGGGTGAAAAGCCTGACGAGATCGACCCTGACCAGGTCTCCCCGCGCCTGGCGGCTATCCGCCAGCATGGTCAGCTCAATTTGTTGGGGGCAGTACCGCTCACCTTTGATGAAAATACAGACCTGCTTTTCAACCAGACCGAAAATCTGATCTACCACAATGGAATGCAGTTCAAATCCTTCTGTGCTTCAGGTGACCTGCTCGACCAGGAGGAATACTACTCCATCGGAGGTGGGTTTGTCCGAGGAAAATCAGAAGCGGGAAACACACCAGCTGATCTCCACACCTCTGATTTTCCCTACCCCTTCTCCAGCGGAGAGCAGCTGCTCTCCATTTGTGAGCGCGAGCAGCTCTCGATCGGTCAGGTAATGCTGGCGAACGAGTGCGCTTTACGACCTGAAGATCAGGTCCACGCGGCCATCACCGCAGTCTGGGAGGTAATGAAAGCCTGCGTACAGCGTGGGTATTCACAAGAAGATGTGCTCCCAGGGACGATTGGCGCTCAGCGGCGCGCCCCCAGCCTCTACCGTTCACTCACCCAAAGCCCCGAGCACGCCCTCCGCGACCCGCTCACCACACTGGACTGGGTAAACCTGTATGCCCTCTCCGTCAGCGAGGAAAACGCGGCCGGCAGCCGGGTGGTGACTGCCCCCACCAACGGCGCTGCCGGGATCATCCCTGCCCTGCTGCACTATTACGAGCAGTTCAATCCAAAATCAAGCCCAGAAGGCATCCAAAACTTTTTCCTGACCGCCACTGCGATCGGGCTGCTCTATAAAGAAAACGCCTCGATTTCTGGGGCGGAAGTCGGCTGCCAGGGTGAAGTCGGGGTAGCCTGCTCAATGGCTGCCGCCGGGCTGACTGCCGCTCTCGGTGGGACGATCTACCAGGTCGAAAACGCTGCCGAGATCGGCATGGAGCACAACCTCGGGCTGACCTGCGACCCCGTCCAGGGGTTGGTACAGGTGCCCTGCATTGAGCGCAATGCCATGGGGGCAATCAAAGCGATCAACGCCTCGCGGATTGCCCTGCGCGGCGACGGAAAGCACCTGGTCTCATTGGATTCGGTGATTGAGACCATGCGCCAGACCGGCGCTGATATGAACCAGTACTACAAAGAAACCTCACTCGGGGGTCTGGCTGTCAATGTAGTCGAGTGTTAATTCAACACTTTACACTTGAGTGCTTCAAAAACACACCTGGTTGCGCGTAATCCTATCCTCACGCGGTTGAACCCAACCCAGTCTTTGGAATACGATCTTCTTAACCATTAAGACCTGGCAGGTTTATTGAGCCAAACCTGTGAAAGAACAATCTTCCAGCAGGGGCAACTATTTTGTTTGGTATCCGATTAAAACCTGCCAGGTCTCAAACAAGAACCCCAAGGAGATCAATCCCATGCACAACCTGAGTATCACTGAATTCATCTTACGAAACCGGCAAGAATATTTTAACCAGATCAGGGACAATTTCAAAATCGAAGACAAGATCCAGGCGCTTTCATTCTCTTCAGTGGTTTTCCTGGGAATTTATGGGATCGTCCTTGGCGCGGGGGACAGCGCGCTGCAGGCAATCGTCTCCATGATCAAGCTTCCAATTCTTTTTCTGGTCACCCTGCTGATCTGTGCTCCCTCTCTGCACATTTTCTATATCCTCCTCGGCGCACGACAGACGATTATGCAAACCACCGCCCTGCTGCTCACCACCGTCGGGACCACATCTCTACTGCTGCTCGGCTTTGCCCCAATCACTTTCTTTTTCCTGATCACCGGAGACAACTACTATTTCTATAAAATTCTCAATGTGAGTATCCTGGGAATCTCTGGTTTCCTCGGTGCCTATTTCCTCCACCAAGGGATTAAAATCGTGATCAATCCACATGCTGAGGAAAATCCAAAACGGAGAAACCTGTTCCTGATCATCTGGGTGCTGCTTTATGGTTTTGTTGGAGCGCAAATGGCCTGGACGCTAGACCCGTTCATTGGAAACCCTGAAATCCCCTTTGTTCTTTTCTCAAACGAAGGTGGCAACTTCTTTGTCGATATCATCAAAAGCCTGGGGGAAATTTTCTAGGCTACCCCTGTCAGCTCTGAACTACTATGTTTATTCAGGGGAGGGGTAGACCGGCAGGTAAATTATCACCCAACCAGCAAGTTTACTAATCAATCACAATTCAAAATTAATTAAGTGCCCCAGTCTCGCAGATAAAGAAAGTCGTACCCAATCGTGCGGTTGCTCAGTTTGGCGATCGGAGGCATCACCCGCTTGAAATGGTTGCGCTGAATCCG
>JBDLJU010000181.1:0-6198 GCA_039714215.1 Chloroflexota bacterium
CCTGGTTATCGGATTGACTACATCTTTGTTACCCCTGATCTTGAATTCGGGGATGCCTGGGTTCCTCAAACCCGCGCTTCAGATCATCTCCCCATTGTGGTGGAAATCTTTCCTTGATCCAGCGATATTATTGAATGATAAAATGCAAATATTAAAGTATCCCGAATACTATTTGTAGGGTGTCAGTGCTTTTGAGACATAAATAGATGGGATACTAAAAGAGACAGTTCATCTAAAATCCTGTCCGTTGATAGAATGCATAAAAAAGGAAACGTCCAATCAGCTCAGATGCAAGTAGTAAGAAATATGCCGACAGGTGCTGCTCGGGTGAGGTACCCAAATTAAGGAGCAACACACCCACAGCTGCCATCACCCAGCGGAGAATAAGCGCCAGACGATGTCGCTGCCAGAGAATGCGGACGCTCTCCGCACCGGCGCTGCCCTGCTGGGTGAGATAGATGATCAGCAAGCAGAAGAAGACAGCCTGAACGAGGACCAACAAGAAAATCAGCAAGTCAGATCTTATTTTGAACAAAGCAACCATTGGTAATCTTGTTAAAATTGGCTCAAGGATCTCCTGGGCGAACCAGATCAGTCGGATAGCGACGAGTCCGGTCAGCAGGCTGGTTGTGAAGAAAGCAGCGGGTGTGGCGAGATTATCCCAGGCGGGGACGGTGCGCAGGCGATAAAGGCGAGATATACCCCAAACAAGGCTGAAGCCAGCCAGCATTCCGATCAGGATCAAAAGCCGGTCTGCCCAGCCGAACCTGGTTCCCATCAATCGCAGAACAAGGGCAGCCATAACCATCAACCCAAACCCGCCAGCCAGCAGCGCTTCCCGGCTCAGCCAGGATCTGCGCCAGTTGCTCAGCGAAAATACTGCACCCAATGGACGCCCAAGATGAGTTGTGGCAGACAGACTACCCAGGAACAGCGCGGCAAGCACTGTGGATAAAAGGATCACCGAGAAAAGCCCCGTGCTGAACACACTTGGGGATGGCAGCACCCCGGCGCCCAGCCCCCACAATGCAAACGCACCCACCGCCATCTGTGTCAGGGTGGTGAAGAAGATCAGCGACCACTCACCGCGTGCATGATCCATCATCTATATCTCCTCCTGGTTGCCGATCTGGACACCCGATCGATCGGGGCGAACCGCCTCCGGGTGCGGGTTCAGTACCAGGGCAGGCCGGGTCAGTTCGGGATCGGGTAGTGGATAGATGTCGTTCACTTCACCAAATTTGGCGCGCAGTTCATCCAGATCACCAAAATGAAGCACCCGCATCTGGCAGGCAGAGACACACGCCGGTGATTTGCCCTCATCCAGCAGGTCAACGCAGAAATTACACTTTGTCATCACACCTCGAACGGGATCAAATTGAGGTGCATGGTAGGGGCAGGCCATTTCGCAATAGCGGCAGCCCATACAGCGGACGGGATCGATCTGCACAATACCATCCTCGCGTTGGTGCATGGCCTGGGTTGGGCAAACCTCCACGCAGATCGGCAGCTCACAGTGATTGCAGGCCGTAGACACGAAATAAGTCATCGCGCTGGTCAACCAGGCATCGCCACGCGGCAGCCATTCCCCTCCCTGCACCTCTATCACCTTACGCCAGAGCACACCCACCGGCAGGTTATTCTTATCCTTACAGGCGATCTGGCAGGCCTTGCACCCGGTGCAGGAGTTGGTATCAAGGTAAAATCCGTAGTGTTTCATCATCGCCTTCTACACCAATTACGCATCTTCTTCGCCCTGGTCATTTGAACCATGATGGTGTGCTGGGCATTGCCAAACGCAAAAGGCGTGAGCTTCTCGGAGGTGAGCACATTCACCGACCCACGCTGGTCAACCCCGGTCTCATCTGGCGTCCACCACGCGCCGGAAGGGATATCCACCACCCCCGGCATCATTCTGACACTCACCCGGCAGGGCAAGACCATCTCACCGCGCTGGTTGAAGACCCGAACCCAATCGCCATCCTCAATCCCGCGTTTGGCGGCATCCAGCCCGTTGATGAACACCCGTTGCGGGAAAGCCTCCTCCAACCAGTCGTTGTTGTCGTGGGTGGAATGCACCCGGTGCAGGGTGTGAGAGCCGATCGCCTGCAGTGGATAGGTTTCTGCTTCTTCACCAAAGGGGCTTTCCCACTCCTGGATATATTTTGGGATTGGGGGGATTTCCTCCTGGTTTTGGCGGTCGAATAATTCAGTCGAATAAATCTCAATTTTACCTGAAGGCGTGTTGAGTGGATAATTTTCCGGGTTCCGGCGAAAATCGGCGAAGGCCACCTGGGGTTCTGTCACCGGCATGGCAAAAACACCAAGATTCGACTGCTCGAATTCATCTATAAGGGGCACATCCCGGTAGCGGGTCTGGCGATAATCTTCCAGAATGCGGTTGACCCAGCTGCGTTCGTTCAGCCCCTCGGTGAAGGTTTCCTGGATTCCAAGTTTGCCCGCCAGTTCAGCACAAATCTGAAAATCGCTCTTTGTTTCACCCATCGGCTCGATAAGTTTGGGGATCAGCAGCACCTCTTCGCCGTACTTCCACCCATCCTGCACGCCCCAGGTCTCGAACGCGGTGCAGGCCGGCAGGATCAGGTCTGCAAAACGGGCTGTGGGTGTGAGAAATTGGTCCTGCACGATCAGGAATTCGACCAACGATTCATCCGCCAGGATCTTCGCTGAGCGGTTGATGTTCATATGCTGGTTGATCAGGCAGTTGGTAGCCACCGCGTAGATCAGCTTAACATTGGTTTCGAGATGGTCAGTGCCCAGCAGGCCATCTTTGGGACTTAGATGGATACCATCCAACACGGCCCGATCCCAGGCGGCCACCGGGATCTTGGCAGGGACCGGGTTCTCTCCCAGCGGGAAAGTACTCCACTGCGCGCCGCCATCCGGGGCTTGTAAGGCAAGCCCACTGGCCCACCCACCAGAAATCCCCACATTGCCTGAGATCGCTGCCAGCACACATCCGGCCCGCACGACCTGCTCGCCATAGGCCCGGCGCTGCATGCCGTAACCCTGGTAGAGCATCGCCGGTTTGATCTGGGAATATTCTCGGGCGATCTGGGTGATCTTCTCACTGGGCACTCCGGTAATTGACTCGGCCCACTCGGGTGTCTTGGGAATACCATCCCTGGTACCCAGCAAATAATCCTTGTAGCTCTCTTCGGATTCATGTCCTGTAGGCATCTGTGTACTATCAAATCCAACGCAGTGGGTGCGGATAAAATCAGCGGCGTGCAGGTTCTCAGTGAGCATCACATAGGCCATCGCCGACATCATGGCTGTGTCGGTGCCGGGGCGAATCGGGATCCACTCGTCAGCCAGACCTACCGCGGACATCGTCTTTCGGGGATCAATGCAGATCACTTTGGCCCCATTCTCACGTGCTTTCTTGATGAAATAAGCGCTGTTGGTACCATCGATCATCTCAGCTGGATTCCAGCCCCACATCAGGATATACCGGCTGTTGAGCCAGTCCTGGCGCTGGTTGCCAGTGACACGTGTGCCATAGACTGTTGGTGTAGCCAGATTGGTACACGCCCAGCTATAGCTGTTGTAGGTATCCAGATGTCCACCGTAGAAATTAAACAACCGCCGGGCAAGATGGGAGCCATTTGTATTGCTGTAGGCTCCTGTACCGTAGGGCACCAGGAGGGCCTGGTTGCCGTATTCTTCAATCACCCTGTTGATCTGTGAAGCAGCCAGGTCAAGGGCTTCATCCCAACTGACCGGCTCGAATTTTGCTTCTCCCCGCTTCCCCACTCGCTTCAGCGGCTGGGTCAGCCGGTCGGGATGGTATTGACGCCTCAGGTAAGCCTTGCCTCGGGCGCAGGCCAGCAGGCGCGGCTGGTCGATCTCATCATATTCGCGATCGTCAGAGTCCAACCGGATAATGCGGTCATCCTGGATATGCGCCACCAGCAAGCAGCGTCCGCCGCAGTTATGTGCCGGGCAGCTGGTACGCACGATCTTTGTCTCGCCAGCAGGGGCAAGTGGCTCTTCTCCCAGGAGTCTTTCCCAAATCCTTTTCATTCATTCTAGTTTACCAAGATATGAACATTTCTCCAATGAATTGTGGGGACTGGAGAGCTTTACTGCCAACTTGTGCTGCCCCCAGTATTCGGTTCACTGATTAAGTTAGTACAGCCAATTTGCCAGATTGGCTAAGTCGCTGGTAGAACCGAAGGTTCTCCCTTCCGGTCCGGCTGTGTTTTGTGCCCCTACGTGGACCCATCTCGAACTATATCAGATGGATGTTGGACAAATTTTTGACCTGCTGAGCTTCGAAAACCAGAAGTGGATCTAATTGACCAATCTGGTCAATTAGATTTAAATCGAACTTTGTTCGATCAAAATTAGAGGAACTGTCCATCATCCCCTTATGAGATTTGAGATGGATTCAATTATTTTTCCCCTGGTTGTTTTAAACAACCATATATCTGTTCAGGTTACCGCTGAAATCAGCGGTTACAGCCTGCAATACCTTCGCCATCTGCTTTGGGATGGCCTACTGGGTCAGGTTTGGTTGATCCAAATGGACTCTTTTGAGGAATATTTAGCCAAAGCTCGAAATTTAGAAGACTTGCGATTTGGCCCAAATTGATACTCAACCTTACTCCCCATCAAAGTACTCAACTGAAAACTTCAACTCAGTAAAGACGGCCTTTAGTCGCAGCAAATATGGGAACCTCGATATCCCACTCACTTTCCCATAAATCGCCACCTCAAGATTGTATGTCGCATTGATATCATTTGAATATTCCTCTGAATTCTGAGTCCTCAGAGCCAAATATTCAGATTTTACGTTCGCTTGCATCAAATCAATCATTTTCCTCTCCCCTCTCTTGATCGTATTCCATCCCTCCTTGGGATTTGGGATCTTCTTATCAGCCCACCGCATCCTGGTGGGAAAATCCAGCGTTACCTTTTCCTTGCCATTGTCGATTGACCTCAACTCGGCAAAGCATTCTGTGATGTCATCAGATTCAAAATTGTCGATCAAAATATTCAACTTGTAACACTTCTTGTCTACCTGCTGGGTTTTATGATTAATCTTGATGTTTAAAACCTCATCATCAGACCGGTTTTCCAACTCTTTGGTCTTCTTTAATAATTCCTTATATATCTTGCCCGGCTGAATGATTAGCTGTACCAGGAATGATAGCATCGGGATCACTAAGAAAAACCAGATCAACGACAGAATTGCCCCCCACACCTTGCTGAACACCCCTTCAAAACTCAACCCGAAAAGAGTGTAATACGTATACCCCAATATAATAATGAAAATGACCCTTAACAGAATATTTTTCAGCGAGATATTATAGGAATCCCTAGTTGCTGCTAGGGATTTCCTTACGGTCTCGAAAAATAGATTATCCCTCATTTTGCTTTTCATTTTTTTCTTTCTCTAATTTTTCACTAATTTGATTATAACGGAGAATACCTATCTCTTTGTTAATTTCTTATTATATTCCGTTGACGATTTCCCCGCTCTGTTCCTCGACAGTTTATGACAGGTCCCTTGCCATCTGCGCATACAGAACAAAATCCTTCAACCCGAAAACATCTTTCAGGCAACTTCCTAGAAAGGCTAGATTAAATTCACTCCCGTTTCATCGAATAACCTCAATAATTTCAATAGTGTGGAAGAAAATACTCGGGGAGGGCTCGAACCTTCAGCAAATGACTATTTGTCAAAAACATTCTTTTCTTATCCTTTTTCCGCAATTTTTCTAACCAATGGCTAACTATGTATCTTAGGCAAAATTCTCAAAAAACTTTAGAACAATTGGGGAAAACAAAAACTGCTATCAGGAAACCAATAGCGTTTCGGTTCAACACCTATACCCTCATGAGGTTGACTCGGACAACTTCTTCGAAGTTGTTAGGAGAACCTGACGGTTCTCCCAGCCGGTACTGCTGCCAGATACAAAGAAACACCCCTAAGCAGGAGTGTTTCTTTATACTCCCATGAGTGACTCGGGCAACCGAAAAACGGTTGCTTGGAGATTTTTGCTTCGCAAAAACTCCATTTTGATCTAATTTACCAGATATAAAAAAGGAACGCTACAAGGGCGTTCTTTTTTATACCCCCATGAGGACTCGAACCTCAGTCTTCGGCTCCGGAGGCCGACGCTCTATCCACTGAGCTATGGGGGCTTTAGTTTGTACGCGTGGTATTAT
>JBDLJU010000182.1:0-6141 GCA_039714215.1 Chloroflexota bacterium
CATCATCTATTACTTAGTTTTGTTCTTGTTGATCAATTTTTCAAATAGGAAATACAACATCACGGTTAAATATCCAGAGAAGACTACGTCAGATAGGAAATGAGCGCCAAGCACAACTCTGCTGATCCCAGTTAACACCCCCCAGGCGAGCGCAAATATCGCAAAATTCCGGTAGAGTTTGGTTTTGTTCCTATCCAGGAAGGATAAAAAGGCGACCATCACAAAGGCGTTGGCGGTGTGTCCCGACGGGAAAGATTTTAACTCTTCCTCGGTGATTGCTGCTGGACCATTGATCTGCCACCAGTATTTAAATTGCTCAAATGATTCCATTGATCGCATCCTGGGTCTCGCCCAGATGGATTTAAGCACATTTACAAGGATTATCTCGGTTACCACGAGAAGAGCAACAATGCCTGCGGCCCGCCGGTATTTTCTAAATGTTTCCGGTTTGATCTTGAACACCGCGTATACTACCCCGGCAAAGAGGATCAAGGTCAGGACATAGGTAAGGGTTTGCATATTCTGGGGGATGCCGCTTTCAACAAATTCGTAGCGGTATCTAAACGGGGCCTGCACCAACCCAAAAGTAAATAACAACAAAAATGGAAAAGTCAGGATGCTGTATACGATGTTCAATATCTTGTTAGATCGTTTCCTCCCCCCGTATAATGCTGCAACAAATGCCAGCAAACCCACCAGGAATGGTGCTTCGCCAAACATATTAAAGAACTCTGCCCAAATGGAATCCCGATTGACCAGGTTCACAGATACGTTGTAATCGATCGTTCCAAAAGCCAGGACCAACAGTACAGCTATAAACCCGATCGAAACCGGGATAAAAATTTTCGCATTCTTCATCGCGCTTCTCCTTAACACCTAGTTTTTATACGTCAAACCAAACCCGAAATCAAACAGCGGGTTCTCAGAATCATACGGCAGATCCTCTTTCTGCTGCTGAACAGCCTCCATAGAGGATGGCAGCTCAAACGGCAGCTTACCATTTGGATTGTGCTTCCCAAAGATCACATCCAGGGCGACATCATCCTCAGCGCCAAAGTTGGCTACCAACGCAGCTGCCTGCTCCGTTACTTCAGGAATGACAGCCGGACGTTCCAGGTAGATATCTACAATCGTTGGAACCGTCTGCATGATCTTGAGAAGGCGCTCTTTCTCTTTTCCCTTGAAATCCAGGTCTCCGGCATGGAAAAAACTATCCATCAGGCCGCGCCGCTTTTCAAAGGGTGCGTTCAAACGCAGGATCGCAATATCAGCCTCAGCAAGTGACTTAACCACAGTCCCATAACTCTCAGCTACCTCTTCCGCAATCCCCTCAATATAGATCTTGGGTTTTCCTGATAAGGGAAGCAACATTCCATCGCCTTGCGTGGAATTCTTTAACAGCACATAAGACTTTTTCTGGGCCAGTTTTCCCGCTGCCACAAATTCCGGTTTGCCTACCACCTTCACCGATTCCTCGGCATCCAGGTAGGGATTGTCGAACAGCCCCAGCCGGAACTTTTCACGCAGCAAGCGTCGCACCGACTGATCAATCCGTTCTTCTTTTATCTTGCCGGATTTCACAAGTGCCACAATCACTTCGGGGCAGGCTTCCCCGCCAAATTGATCCACTCCAGCCTCAATCGCCTTTTTGGCTTTTTCTGATACTGAAAGATGTTCAACCCCCCAGTCCTTGGCCCCGACGATCTCGAAACCGTACATCTTTGCGCCTGTCAGCAGCATCCAATCAGTACACACGATCCCATCAAAGCCATATTTCTCTCTCAGCAGTCCGCTAATCACATCTTTGTTGAAGCCAAAGCCAACTTCTTCATATTCTGTCCCAACGGGACGCCCATAATACGGCATTATCTGGGAAGTCCCTGCATCAAATGCGCCCTCAAATGGGATCAGATGGTAATCAAAATTCTCTCCGGGATATACCTGGTTCTTGCCGTAATCAAAATGGGCATCCTCACCATCTTCCTGCGGTCCTCCGCCAGGGAAATGTTTGGTCATGCACGAGACGCTGTCCGGCCCAATCTCGTCCCCCTGAAAGCCGAGGATGTAATTCTTTGTCAGTGCTGCGGAGAGTTCCGCATCCTCGCCGAAGGTGCCGTTGGCGCGCGCCCAACGCGGGTCGGTAGATAGGTCTGCCATTGGATGCAACGCTGTCCGGATTCCAGTAGCGAGATATTCCTGGCGGGCGATATCGCCAAATTCTTTGATTACCTGCGGGTCACCAATCGCAGCGAAACCAGGCTGCTCCGGCCATAGGGAAAACTCCCCGGCGAACATGCTGGCGGCCGGGTTGTTGGAAAACGCATGTCTCGGGTCAGACGCAATCGAAATAGGAATCCCCAACCGGGTGCGTTCCGCCACCTTCTGCACCGCATTGACCCAGGTCACCATTTCTTTGATCGGGGGTAATTCCATCACATTGAAATGGTTCATTAAGCGGCCAACCACCATTTCTGTCGTTGGGACAGGATTGAACATGGTTTTTTTGTCAGCCAGGCTGCCATCCTTGTTGATCCCCATCATCGTCTGGAACATCATCCCGGCCTTCTCTTCCAGTGTCATCTGGCCCAGCAGATCCTCCACCCGATCCTCAATCGGCGCCCGGCTGTCTTCATACACATCCAGCACCCCGTTGTTGTTCAAGTCTCGGAACTGGTGCCCCTCGACCTCCAGAATGGGTGCTTCAGGCCACAGGCTGTTCTTCAGGTCAGACAGCTTCTTGGCTTTCAATCCATTGTTGATCAAAAAAGCTCCCGCACCTGCCGCCACAATTAAAACTATAATCAACCAAATTGGCATATCTCAATCCTTATACACATAGAATACATTTGAGTTCTAATTGTCTCGAATGTCACTTAAAAAACTTTTCAATGCAGTCATATATCCTTCGAACTTCGCCCGCCGGATATCATGGTTGGCCCCGGCAAGATGAACCACCCGCAATCCATCAATCCGTTTAGACATCTCCTCGGAGATCGCATGGGAGACAATTGCACCAGTATCCCGATCGCCGTAAATCAGCATAGCCCGCGCTTCTATTTTCTCCAGGATATTCAGGGTGGCTTCGCTTTCCATCACGTGTGGTTGGGTCATTGCCTTGAGGAAATCCCAGCTCATCCGTTTCTTGGAATTCAGCCAGGGGGTGATCTCATCATCCGGCGAGACCGGCATCATCTTTTTAGCAATAATCCGGGAGAGGAATTTTGGCAGCACCTTTACCGTCCCCATGATCCTGACCATCATTTTTGCCGCATCATCCCCTTTCTCAGCCAACGGACCTCCAAAAATCGGCTCTCCAGGGAAAGTAACCGGCGGGTCTTCCATATACATGCCGTTGATCAGGTCTGGTCGCAATGCCGCTGCGTAAATGGATGTGTCTGCCCCCATCGAATGACCGCCGATCACCGGTTTATCCAGCTCCAGGGCTTCGATCGCCCCGATCAGATCTGCTGCCCTGGAAGCGGAAGTATAATCCCCCTCCCCTGAGTCAGACATGCCATGACCGCGGGCATCGAACATGATCACATCATAGTCCGCTTCCAATTGCTTGGCCACTCGCGTCCAGCACAGGCCGTCGTCCATTGCCCCGTGATTCAATATTACCTGGGGCTTATCGCCACCCGTGCGGTAGTAGTGGATCTTGATTCCATTTGTATCAACAAATCCATCTTTCCAGTTGCTCATTAGGAACTCCCTTGGGTGAATATCAATTATGCCTCAATCGTTGTAATATCCACATCGACGGTTTCTTTCAGCTTGAAAATTGTGCCCACGATGACAAACACACTCGCCGGGATACCCACCGACAGAAGCACTGCCTGGATATTACCCGGGAAGGCGCTGATCAATCCATTGATCAGGAAAATACTGGGAATCATGATCCCCATCAGGATCAGGCCGGAAAATGCCTGCACATTGCCCCGCAAATGGGTGGGTGTGTTTTCGTACATCATCATCCTGTGAACATCAGTGATATTCCAGAAAGAGCCGATTCGGTAGCCCTGCGAGATACCCGCAATCACCAGCAGCACCATCTCTGATGAATGGCCTGGGGCTGTCCACATCGCAAAATATTCCACCACCAGCATCACGATCGTGGCCACTGCGTTGATCACCATCGAGGCTTTGCGTCCGATTCGGTCAGTGACCAGACCGTTAACGAAGTAGGCTACACCCACAAAGACCGTGCTGATCGTCAGCACAATATTACGGTTAGCCAGCGATACACCCGCCTGGTCCATGAATACCTCGCTGTAGCCCTGATTCAATGTGGCAAAGATAAACAGTCCAGATAAGATAATCAGCCACTTCACCTGGTTCCAGCCTGGCATCAGACGGATCGCTTTGAACGCCTGCCCCATCGAAAGCTTCTCGACTTCTTCACCGGTCTGGGTGGCCTTATCTTCTCGTTCCTGCTTCATGATCTGATAAGCCCGAGTCTCTTTCAGGAACAGCAGTGAAAGTACGATCACGATCGCGCCAATGATCAGCGGCGGATACAATACCGGGCGCCAGTTCTCGCTGCCTTCCACCACGGTGAAACTTCTCACCAGGGGCACCAATAAAAGCCCGGCCAAGCCCAGGATCTTGGTATATGAGAAAAATTGAGCCCGTTTACGAGCTGGCGTTTCCTCCTGGATATAAATATATTGCATATCGTTGAAGATAAAAAAGGTCATCACCGACGAACCGGCAAAGTAGATCCAATACCCTCGAGATAGGATCATCACCATGACGCCCAGCACCATCCCGATCGCCGAGATAATAAAAATGATCCTGCGCCCGATCCGATCCTGCAGTGACTTGAACAATGTCGCTGCGATCATCAATACCATCGTCGACATCCCCAGTAAATTCATAAATTGCAAAGCTTCATCCTGGGTCTTCCACCCGATTGAAACAAAGAATTCATCAATCATTGATGACTTGATCATCCCTGGCGCCAGGCTGGAATACTCATCCAGCACATGTCCCAGTCCCAGGATAATGATCAGCAGGACAATATATCCTTTGTTATATTTAATCTTTGATGTAATCCCTTCTTTATGGCTGTCCTCTGGTTTTTCCCCTGTATTGTGATCATGCTCAGGCATACTAGCCTCCGTTGAAAGTGAGTTTTTTTGACGGGAATTGCTCAGATTGTGGAGATTATACCAAACTTACCTACCAAACACTAGGTAAGTAAATTGAATTGATGTATACTTGTCTTATGGCTGAAAAACCTGAAAACACACCCCAAAAGAGGAAACGTAGAGACCGTACAGAAGAGATTCTGCAAGCTGCCACCCGTCTGTTTTCCGAACAAGGCTTTCGCGGCACCAGTTTAGCGACAATCGCTGAGGAAGTAGGCCTGACCCAACCCGGATTACTGCATTATTACCCCAGCAAGGTCAAATTGCTGCAGGGCGTGCTGGAATACCGGGAAAAAGAAGACGTGAAGAAATATTTTGAAATTGTGGAGTCGGAAAATCCTGATTTCAAAATTATCATCAGCGTGCTGCAGGAATTGGTTGCAGATAATCAAGAAAAGCCTGCCCTTATTCGCTTATTTACTGTACTGGTTGCCGAAAGTATTCGTCCAGACCATCCTTCCCATGATTATTTTGTTGACCGGTATAATTACGCCAGGCAGGTGTATGGCGATATATTTAGCCGCCTCCAGAGTGAAGGCCAGATCAAACCTGATGTAGACCCAGATCAAATTGCGATCCTAATTATGGCGATCATGGACGGGCTGCAGATCCAATGGCTGCTGGATCCTGAGAATGTGGACTTGACCAAATCATTCAAGGTTTTTGCTGAGATAATCAGCAATTATTTGAAATCCGAATAAGCTAAATAAATCCAGTTTTCTGTCTGCAAGCAAATTGGATAAGTGACCATTGGGGGGCCTGGTGTTCCGAAGCTAAACCTGATCCCTAATCTCCGCGATGATCTTGTCCACCAGCTGGTTGAAGCTTTCATCAACGATCTGCCCCCCGGGGGACCCGTCCACCACCCAGGCAGATCTGGCGGATGCGCTTACTGGGATCGAAGTGGAGTCGCTGTTTAAATAACAGCGAGTAAAGAATAAGGAAGCTGAGTTGAACAGCCCGGCGATCCCGGGCTGTTTTCGCGTCGGGG
>JBDLJU010000183.1:0-6138 GCA_039714215.1 Chloroflexota bacterium
GATGAACATGCACAAAAATGGCACACCGATGCTGGCATCCTCGGGATATGTAGCGGAGATCAACCAGGAGCTGTGCATCAGCTGCTGGACGTGTGAGCCGTACTGCCAGTTTGGGGCCCTGATGCTCACAGACGAGGCCACCAGCGGCGTGGTGTGGGAAAACTGCATGGGATGTGGTGTGTGCGTGAATACATGCCCTGAGGGGGCGATAGAGCTGGTGTTAGCCCCAGAGAAAGGGGTTCCGCTGGAGATTGAGAAGCTGATGGCGGCGGCGGTAGAAACAGCCGCGGCGGATTAGTTTCCACCTATAAGAAATTCACAAAGAAATTTAATCTTGCATCATTCTGAGTGAACGAGCGCAGTGAGATAGCGAAGAATCATTATTGAGTTTGCTGTAAATTAGCCCTGTTCTCACTCAAAGTGAATCATGATTCTACCGAGACCACCTCGCTACGCTCGCAGGTCTCGTTCAGAATGACGGCAGCATTGATTTCTAGTGTGTGAAACAATACTTCTCAATCCCTCGGAAGAGCGCAGGATCGAGGAAAGACAAAACGGACATTCTCCGATTGCTGGAGAATGTCCGTTAAACTTCTGCTTAGATCTGCTTCAGGTTACAGGGAAGCAACCCGCTTATTGAACTCTTCAATCAGAGCATCAATCTCTGGCACCTGCTGCTGCACGGTGGTCCAGTAATCTTTCTGGTACCACTGCGCCTGGATCTCTTCATAGGTCTTGCCCTGCTGCTCTACCCAGGTGTAGTATTTGAGGTTGTGGACGCGTTTCTTGTCCAGGTAGTTTAGCTCAAGCATATTATCCGTTGACTGGCCAGCCAGATAGCGGGCATGGTCGGCGGCGGCGTTGACCTCGGTGTACTCACCAAATTCCTCGTGCATCTCAACCAAACGGCTCTGATAGAGATCCATTGAGTCGGTCAGCATGGTGACGACGACATCATCCTCGCCCATTTCATAATACTTGGCAAATTTGATGGCAGTGAGCACGTTGGAGATCCCGGAGAAGCCTAACAAGTGAAGCTGCTCGACCATTTCTTGCGGTACACCCTGCTCTACCAGATAAGCCTGGCCGGCAGGTTCATTGAACAATCGGGAGATGTTGACCACGGCGTTGTCATCAATCGCCACGACCATGTCGGTGTTCTTGGCATTGTGCACCCAGGGGACGTGCTTGTCGCCAATACCTTCAATACGGTGCTCGCCGAAGCCGTTCCACAGCAAGGTGGGGCACTGCAGCGCTTCGCTGGCGACGATCTTGCTGGTGGGGAAAACCTGCTTGAGGTAATCACCACTGGCGATCGTACCAGCAGAGCCGGTGGCGGAGGTAAGGCCGCGGAAGACGCCGTTGGCGCCCAGCTCTTTCTCAAGCATTTCGACCATCGCTTTGCCCGTGACTTCGTAATGCCACATGTAGTTGCCGAATTCGTCGAACTGGTTGAAGATCATCAAATCTTCACCAGAGTTACGAAGTTCCCAGCATTTGTCGAAGATCTCTTTGACGTTGGATTCACTGCCCGGGGTTTTGATCGTCTCGCCAGCAACTGTTGCCAGCCAATCGAAGCGTTCCTTGCTCATCCCTTCCGGCAGAATCGCAATCGATTCGCAAGCCAATAAGGAAGAATCATACGCACCGCCGCGGCAGTAGTTGCCCGTGGAAGGCCAGACTGCCTTCTGAGTGGTGGGGTCGAATTGGCCGGTGACCAATCGAGGAACCAGACACCCGTACGCGGCACCGACTTTGTGTGCGCCGGTGGGGAACCATTTGCCAACCAAGGCAATGATGCGGGCATCCACACCGGTCAGGCTGCTGGGCAGTTCAATATAATTCACCCCGCCGAATCCGCCGCCAGTCTCCTGAGGTTGGTTCTTCCAGGTAATCCTGAAAAGGTTAAGCGGGTCAACGTCCCACAAACCCACCTTGGAAAGTTTTTCCCTGACATCAGCGGGGATCAAGCTCGGATCTTTCAACTGTGCATAGGTCGGGATCACAATCCCGCGTTCTTTGGCGCGCTGTGCTGCACGGACCAATCTGTCTTCCATAATGGTTAAATCAATCATCACATACTCCTAAAATATTTTAATTATTTTTTCTGAACGTGTTTCACTCCTCCAAATCGGGAGCTTCACGCACAATATACAACGGTCGTCCACGGACTTCATCATACATCCGTCCAATGTACTCACCAATAATTCCTAAAAAGATCAGCTGCACGCCCCCTAAAAACAATACCGCGATCAAGGTTGTGGCCTGTCCAGCGAACTGCTGGGAGCCCATCAAACGCAGCACGATGACTACCGGGATGGCAATGATCGCGCCACCTGAAGAAATAAAGCCCAAATATGTAGCCACCTGCAGCGGGAAGAAAGAAAACCCGGTTATTGCAGTTGTTGCCAGTTTAAACATCTTGCGGAAGGGATACTTGGTTTCCCCGGCAAAACGGGCGTGACGCTGGTACGGCACTGCGGTTTGCTTAAAACCAACCCAGACTGACAACGCCCGGAAAAAGCGGTGATGTTCCGGCATCTGGTTGAGGATCTCGACAACTTTTCGATCCAGCAGGCGGAAGAAACCGGTATCAAGCGGCAAATCGATGTCGGTGAGCCGGTTGATCACCCGGTAAAACATTTTCGCGGTCATCTTTTTAAAGAAACTTTCGCCGACGCGTTCCATGCGTTGAGCATAAACCACCTCAAATCCATTTTTCCACTGCTCAATCAACTGCAGGATGACTTCAGGCGGATCCTGCAGGTCGGCATCGATCACAATCACGGCATCGCCGCGAGCGTAATCCAACCCGGCCTTGACCGCGGCCTGCTGTCCAAAGTTGCGAGCAAAGATCACCGGTCTTACCCGGAGATCTTTTTCAGCCAGCTCTCGGATCATTTCTGATGTTCCATCAGTAGAGCCGTCATCAACCAAGACCAGCTCCCAGCTGTCCTTGGCATCGACCATCACGCGAGAGACCTGTTGATACAGCTCGCCAAGCGATTCGCGTTCATTCCAAATTGGAACGACGACTGAGAAAACAGGTGATTTGGATGCAGCTATCATCAAATTTACCTCCCCAGTAAACTTTTCACGGCTGATAGATCAGGTTTCACCACCGGAGCCTCTCCGACTGCCTGCATGGCGGCTTTGACATCTTTCAATCCGCTGCCGGTGAGCAGCACCAGCGCGGGGTCACTTGATTTGATCAGCCCCTGGTCTGCAGCTTGAGCAACTCCGGCAAAAGCGGTGGCTGCGGCGGGTTCAGAGAAGATCCCAACTTTACCGAGTGAGGCAATCGCCGCTGTGATCTGGTGATCCTCAACGGTGAGGTAAGCCCCACCTGTCTGGGTCGCAGCTCGCAGGGCACGCAGACCATCGCTGGGCATATCGACTGAGATGCTGTCTGCCATCGTATCCGCAGCAACAGCTTTGATCTCTTCACTGCCTGAATTGAAGGCATTTGCAATCGCGGCAGAGCCGGTGGACTGCACCCCAAAAATGCGCGGCATGTGCTTCAACCAACCCAATTCATGCAGGTCCTTGAATCCTTTGTGTACCCCGGAAATGATGTTGCCGTCTCCAACGGAGACAAATACCGAGAGCGGCTGATCGAGCGATTCAGCTTCGATCACCTGCTCCCAGATCTCAAACCCCGCCGTCTTCTTGCCTTCGGCAGTGAATGGGTTGTAACCGGTATTGCGGCAGTACCAGCCGAACTCCTCGGCAGCCTGCACGGCGAGCTCGACAGCATCGTCATAGACCCCATCAACCAGGATCACCTGTGATCCGTAAACCAGCAGCTGGGCGATCTTGGCAGGCGGGGCAGTCTTGGGGGCAAAGATCACAGCTTTCTGCCCAGCCGCCGCCGCCATCCCCGCCAGGGCAGCGCCTGCATTGCCGGTTGAAGCAGTCACAATCACTTCAGCCCCAATCTCAGCGGCGCGGGCAATCAGCAGTGCACTGGCACGATCTTTGAAGGAAGCGCTGGGGTTGCCGCTTTCATCTTTGAGCCACAAGGTCTCAAGCCCAATCTGGGCGGCGAGGCGATCAGATTTAAACACCGGCGTCCAACCAACGCTGCGCAGCGGAGTTGCCTGATAACCAGGGTCACTGACTGGCAGCAGCGGCAGGTAACGCCACATGGAAGTATCTTTTGAAGCCTGGATGTCTTCCGGCTTAATGCTCTGCTTGATCGCCGGGAAATCCAGGATTACGTCGAGAACGCCCTGATCGTGCGGGCAGAGATAGGTGACTTCATCGAGGTCAAATTGATGACCACATACGCTACAACGATATCCTACAGCTTTTCCCATTGAAAATTCCTCTAAGCAAACTAATGATCTTAACGAGAATACATCCAGACCTCAGAATTAATTTCTAAGGAACGATCCAGGTCCCGGTTTCACCAGCCAGGGCACGTGGGATATTGGGCGGGTCAGTGATCAATGCCTTCTCACCGCCGTTCTCAATGAACTTTATGCAAGCCTCAACTTTAGGCAGCATGCTGCCAGGGGCAAAATGGCCTTCGGCGATATACTGCTTGGCTTCTGCAACAGTCATCTTGTCCAGCCACTGCTCATCGTCCTTGCCGAAGTTGATTGCTACCTGTTCAACCGCAGTTGAGATCAGCAGCAGGTCTGCATTAAGCTCGTTGGCAAGCAGTGATGAAGCAAAATCTTTATCAATCACCGCTTCGATTCCGATCAATCCGCCGGTTTCTTTCTCTACCACAGGGATTCCGCCGCCGCCAACAGCAACAACGATAAAACCGTCTTTGACCAAAGATTTGATCACATCCAGCTCAACGATCTGCTTGGGTTTAGGGGAGGGAACCACACGGCGCCAGCCGCGGCCGGCATCTTCAACAAAAGCCTGACCTTCTTCCATCCGTTGTTTGGCAACTGCTTCTTCAAGGAATGAGCCGATCGGCTTGCTGGGGGCCTTAAAAGCAGGATCATTTTTATCAACTTCTACCTGGGTAATCACCGTAGCAGCTTTTTTATCAATCCCGATTTTCTCAAAATGGTTCTTTAATGCTTTCTGGAACATATAGCCAATTGCGCCCTGGGTATCAGCGCCACAGTAATCCAATGGTACGGGGTGGAGCTCGTGTGCAGCCAGCTCCGAACGGCGCAAGATAAATCCAACCTGCGGACCGTTTCCGTGGGTGACTACCACTGTCCAACCAGATTGGATCATGCTGGCAATGTGCTCCATGGTTTCTTTGGCGGCATCAAATTGATCATTGATCGTGTGCCCGCCGTTGGCTTTAATTAAGGAGTTGCCTCCCACTGCGACAACTGCAACCTTTTCGGTCATAATTAACTTCCTCTCTTTATTACAAAGATTTTTACTAAAAAGTGCAGGATAAAAGGAGCAAATTGTTCCTTCTACCCTGCTTGTATTTATTCTTGGGGTAAAACTTTAACGCATGGTAAGCGCCATCACAGCTTTTTGAGCATGCATGCGGTTCTCAGCCTGATCAAAGACAACTGAGTGCTTACCATCGATTACAGAATTGGAGACCTCAATCTCCCGATCTGCAGGTAGCGGGTGCATGTAGATCACGTCATCTTTACCCAGCGCCATCTTGGCATCATCGGCAATCCAGTTCTTGTATTTATCCTGAATTTTCTTGCCTTCATCGGGGTCTTGAGTAGTGAACAGCGGACCCCAGGATTTGGCATAGATCACGTCTGCATCCTGGCAGGCCTCTTCCATATCATGGACAACTTCAAAGCCAGTATTGAATTTCTTGGCCTGTTCTTGCGCCTGGTCCATGATTTCGGGCTTCAGTTTAAATTCTGGCGGATGTGCCAAGACAACATCCAGACCAAAGCGCGGCATCTGCAAGATCAAAGACTGGGGCACAGATACTGGTTTAAGATAAGAAGAAGCGTAAGCCCAGGAAACCACCATTTTCTTCTTTCGCAGGTTTCGTCCTTTCTTTTCAATGATCGTCATGATGTCGGCCAGGCATTGGTGCGGGTGATAAATTTCGCACTGCATGTTGAGCACCGGCACGCGGGAGGCTTCAGCCACCAAATTTAGGTAGCGGTTACCGATTCCCCAATCCACGTGGCGGATGGCGATTCCGTCAAAGTAACGCCCGAAAATCTCGCCCATTTCAGT
>JBDLJU010000184.1:0-6128 GCA_039714215.1 Chloroflexota bacterium
TGGTCAACCACGCTTTGGGCATGCTCCGCGGGCACGGCGAGCATAGCAATTTTGATATTGGCGGCTCGAATTTTCTCTTTCATCGTGGCAATATCCAGGATGGTAAAGTTTAGAATCTTTTTACCGATCTTCTCGGGGCTGTTATCAAAGATCATTGCTGCCTGGAAGCCGCGCTGATGGAACCCGTCGTAATTGAGGATGGCGTGGCCGACATCCCCTGCGCCAATTACGGCGACATCCCAAATGCGGTCGATCTTGAGAATTTGCTGAATATTCTTGGCGAGATACTCGATATTGTAGCCAGTACCTTGCTTTCCAAACTCACCAAACTGAGAGAGGTCTTTCCGAATTTGAGCAGCAGAGATTCCGAGCCGTTCGCCGAGTTCTTGCGAGGATGTCACCTGCCGTCCCTGCTGCAGCATGCGGACCAGGGCGCGTAAATAAATCGGTAATCGGGCGATCACGATATTTGGGATGGGTTTATTTGCCATTCTTCTCTCCATTAAAACTAGTGTGTCGGATAACCGAATTTACCATAAAAACAGCATTTGTGCAACTCGCCACAAATGTTATACAACTAAATCACAGATCAAAGACAAATAATGTACAAAGTCAACAGAATTTAGAAGTAGACCTGGGTGATATAATAAATCGCTATGTTTATCGACCAAGTAGAAATTACCGTAGAATCGGGTAAAGGCGGAGATGGCTCTGTGCATTTCCGTAAGGAAAAATATGTCTCTCGCGGCGGCCCAGATGGCGGAGACGGCGGGCGCGGCGGCGACGTGATCCTGGTGGTTAACCGCCATCATAACACCCTGTTTGCTTTCCGCTCCAAGAAAATATTTGTTGCCGATAAAGGGGGGAACGGCGCTCGAAGCAACCGGACCGGTAAATCGGCAGATGACCTGGAAATTGACGTGCCGGCGGGCACGGTGGTGTATGATGAGCAGACTGGAGGGGTGATTGGGGATCTGGTGGAAGTTGGGCAGCGTTTGGTGGTCTGCAGGGGTGGACGCGGCGGGCGGGGTAATGCTCGCTTTGCGACGGCGCGCAACCAGGCGCCGCGGATCGGGGAACGTGGTGAGCCAGGGGAAGAGCGCGTACTGCGACTGGAGCTGAAACTAATTGCGGATTTGGGGATTGTCGGGGCGCCGAATGCTGGCAAGTCCACTTTTCTTTCTGTGGTGACCAACGCCAAGCCGAAGATTGCCAACTACCCATTTACTACATTACAGCCCAATTTAGGCGTTGCCAGCCTGGACGAGGAAAACTCGCTGGTGCTGGCGGATATCCCCGGGTTGATTGAGGGTGCGCATATGGGTGTTGGGCTGGGCCATGACTTTTTGCGCCATGTGCAGCGCACCCGGGTGCTGATCCATCTGCTGGATGGACTGTCGGATGATCCGGTTGCTGATTTTGCTCAAATTAACAGCGAGCTGGCTTTGTTTGATGATGCTCTGGGGGAGAAGAGTCAGGTGGTGGCATTGAACAAGGCTGATCTGCCTTATGTGCAGGAGCGCTGGCCTGAGGTAGAAGCGGCGCTGAAGAAGCACGGGGTTAAGCCCATGTTGATCTCAGCAGTCAGCGGAGAGAACGTGCGCAAGCTGCTCTACAAAGCCGCAGAGTTGGTTGCGGCGCTTCCAGAACCAGAACCTGTGGTTGAGATGCCGGTTTACCGTCCGGAGACTGATCCCGAAGAGTTCACGATAGAGAATACGGAGGAAGGCTGGCGGGTGGTTGGCGCGGCAATTCAGCGGGCGGCAGCGATGACCTATTGGGAGTACGACCAGTCTGTTCGCCGCTTCCAGCGGATTTTGGAAGCCCTGGGGATTGATAAAGCACTGCGTGATGAGGGAATTAAACAAGGGGATTCAGTATTAATTGGCGAGTATGAACTGGAGTGGGAAGATTAGCATGGGGAAGATTCAAAAAAGAGTAGGAATTTTCGGGGGCACCTTTGACCCCCCGCATCTGGGGCATTTGATCCTGGCAGCGGAAGCGCAGTACTCGCTGGCTTTGGACCAGCTGTTGTTTGTGCTCACCCCAGACCCGCCCCATAAGCAGGGACGGTTGATCACCCCGGCGGAAGACCGGCTGGCAATGGTCGAAGCGGCGTTGGCGGACAATTCATCTTTTACCCTTTCGCGTGTAGAAATCGACCGCCCGGGTCCGCATTATGCGGTGGATACTGTGCGATTGATCCGCGAGGAATTCCCCGATGACCTGCTGGTGTATTTGATGGGCGGTGACTCGCTGAGCGACCTGCCGATCGACTGGCATGCTCCGGCGGAGTTTGTGGCTGCCTGCGATGAGCTCGGGGTGATGCGCCGCCCAAACGATGCGGTTGACCTTGCATTGTTAGAAGAACAGATGCCAGGGATCAGCGCAAAAGTGAAATTGGTGGATGCGCCGCTGCTGGATATCGCTTCTCGGCAGATCAGACGGCGGGCGCGGGAAGGACGCCCGTACCGGTATTACCTGCCGGAGACGGTGTGTGCGGTGATCCGCAAGCGGGGGATTTACAAGCCAGACAAGACGAGCTAAACAAAATCAGGATAAATTGTTAGCTGCTTCACTTAATCAGGGAGGCTTTTTTTGATCGAACGGTTTTCGATTTGGATCAAAATAGCGAGCAAGCTCGTTGTTTTGATTAGTTTGGATTTATAATGGGGAAAACGATGATTTGGAGGAGATCAAAATGTTAACCGAGTCTGCAGAACAAGCCTTGTCGATCCTGCGCGACGGCAGCCAGTTCCAATGGTATGTGATTCCGTTGTTTGCCTTTACTGTGTATGTGTATGCCAATGAGATTGAGCGCAAGAATTGGTCGCTGGTGATGGCGGGTCTGGCTTTCTGGGGGATGGATTGGTTCAACGAAATATGGAATTCACTGGTGTTTCATTTCAACGGGACCGCGCCAGTCTGGGGCGCACCGGGGGACACTGCTTACCTGATCATGATTGGCTTGAACATTGAGATCATGTTTATGTTCGCGATTGCAGGTGTGGCCTTCAGCAAGATGCTGCCCGAGGATAAGAAGATGAAGTTCCTGGGGATTCCCAACCGCCTGGCGTTTGCGATCTTTGGCTCGGCGTTCTGTGTATTCATCGAAGTGCTACTCAACCAGATCGGGGCGTTGACCTGGGACTTCTCCTGGTGGGATGCGAACACCCCGTGGCTGATCTTTTTATTCGGCTACCTGCACTTCTTCCTGGTGTCTTTTTGGGTTTTCGATATGGAGCGCCTCGAGCAGAAGATCAAAGTGGTCGGTGGGATATTTGCCTTCGACCTGGTGCTGGTGCTGGTCTTTGGGGTGTGGTTGGGGTGGTTGTAGGAGATAACAACCCAGCAGACCTGGCAGGTTTACTAGGTTGTGAATTAATTTCAGAATTTAAGATATTTGAGCAATTTTAATCAAAGTCACGGTTAAAACCTGCCAGGTCTTAAAGAGAGGAAAACATGACAGAATTCATTGAGCAGATCAAAACACACCGCTCGATCCGCAGGTATAAACCCGACCCGGTTCTGGAGGAGATGCTCACCGAGATCCTGGAAGCGGGGATTCGGGCATCTTCATCGGGGAACATGAACGTGTACTCGATCATTGTGACCCGTGACCAGGCGCTGCGCGAGCAGCTCTACACCGCGCATATGGAGCAGCGCATGGTGCTGGACGCGCCGGTATTGGTGACCTTCTGTGCCGATTTCCACCGCATGCGCAAGTGGCTGGAGGTCAGCGATGCACCCCAGGGCTTCGACAATTTTATGAGCTTTATGATCGCGGCCTTTGATGCCACGCTGGTTTCGCAGAATGTGGCCCTGGCGGCAGAGGCACGCGGGTTGGGGATCTGCTATCTGGGCAGCACGCTGGCGAACTGCGAGATGGTCGGCAATATTTTACAGCTGCCCAGGCATGTGATCCCGGTGGTTGGTTTTACCCTTGGCTACCCGGATGAGGACCCGGCGCTGCGCGACCGGCTGCCGCTGGATGCGGTGGTGCACCAGGAGACCTACCAGGAGTACAGCGAGGAGCGCATCCGTGCTGTGTACCACGACCGGGAGACGGCTGGATGGGAGCGGTATATGAAGAACAAGTGGCTGCGGGAAATGGTGGAGGAGCACGGGGTGGAGAACCTGGCGCAGATCTATTCGATGGTGAAGTATACGCGTGAGTCGCACCAGGAGCATTCCCGCCGGGTGCTGGCGTATCTGGAAGCACAGGAGTTTATGAATAATTAGCCGCCAGTATTTTGATCTAAGCTGAAAAACTCGAAAGATTCTATAACAATGAGTTAGAACAGGCAGGATTGGGATAACCAACCTTCTAATGATTCCTCAGCTCGCAAGCGAGCTTTCGGAATGACATTACCTGTTTGGATGGGTGTGCTGATCAATCCACCGCTGTACGGTATCCCACTCGCGGTCAGATTGAAAGAATGAGCGCTGGAGGAGTACCATGGTCTTGTCACCGGTGACCAGGGCGGTGTAGCCTGCACCCTGGTCAATTTTTTCGAAGCTGTCCCATGCGATGTTCTGCGGGTTGGCGTTGGGGTTAAAGGTGACTCCCTGTTCGGAGACGATGCCCTGGATCGGCAGGTGGGTGATCGGGTCGCTCCAGTCTTTGCGGGCCTGGGTGAAGGCGGCAATGTAGGGCTGAAAGGCAAATGATCCGGCGACGGTGAATGAGATCAGGTGCCCGAGCAGGGCGGAGATTTCGGCGGCGGCCTGGGTATCCCCACCGAAGACGTTGATGGCCAGCGTACCGTAAATGGCTATGAAGAGCAGGAAGAAGAACAGGCGCACAATCCGGCTGCGCCGACTCGGCTGGTGGATCAGGGCGACTGCCTTGAAATACGCTTTCTTCTGGTAAGTGCCGTAGAATTCGATTTGCAAAGGTTTCCCTGGTTTAGATAAACATATCGCGGATCACCGATTTTTTTGGATTTTCGGGATTGACCAGGACGGTGACTTCTTTTCCAGCGGTGAGATTTCTAACCCGTTCGCTGGCCAGCAGCAGGTTGCTAGAAGTGTAGTCAGTACCCTTGTAGGTATAGTTGAAATCTACCCGGCCGCGGCTGCGGTAGAACCTGACCCCGAGGATCTCCGCGGTGGCCTCTTCGCCGACATCGAAGATTTTGAGGAAGTAGAGGATTCGCCAGATGATCACCGGGATGGCGGCCACGGTCACTGCGATGCTGATGTAGAGCAATGATGAGTCTGTTCCAGATTTGCTGAGGAAATACCCAATCCAGAGAATTAGCGGGGAAATCAGCGATAAAAAGGTGGGGTAATCGGTGAACGCGATCCGAAATAGTGAGGGACGTTGTTTTTCCATGTGTTTCCTTTGATTATCGAAGCAATGCTTCGATTTGGTAAAAGATCGAGGAAATGATCTTTTACCCTGTTTTTCCTGCCCTGGATGAACCGAGCAGTCTCTGGAGAATTATACTCTGATCTACCCCAGGAAATGGTTGGCTGGCTGTCCGGTGATATCGTTGAACTCGATGCGGAAGAGATCCCCGGCTTGGGGTTGGACGGTGCGCTGCTCGGGAGTGAGGGCGGTCCAGGCGGAGGTGATGTAGAGCTGGTTGAGGTCTGCGCCGCCAAAGGTGCAGCTTGTGGGGCATTCCACGGGGAGTTCGATGCCGCGCTCGGGTATCCCATCAGGGTCGTAGCGGGTGATCTTCCATCCGCCCCAGCGAGCGCTCCAGACGAATCCCTGGCTGTCGACGGTCAGCCCGTCAGGGACGCCGGGTTGATCGAGGTCGTGGACAAAGACTCGCCGGTTGGACGCTTCACCGCGGACAGGGTCAAAATCATAGCGATAGATCGTGTGGTGCAGGGTGTCGGTGTGATAGAAACGCGTTTTGTCCGGGCTCCAGCCAAGGCCGTTGCTGATGGTCAGATCGGGTTGGATCAGGCGCACGTTTTCGTCAGGATGCAGGCGGTAGAGCGAGCCGGGAGCGGGGCGGTCGGTTGCGAGACCCTGATACATCGTGCCTGCCCAAAAGTTCCCCGCCGGACCGACAGCGCCGTCATTGAAACGGCTGTCAGGCAGGTGGGCTTCGGGATGATTGAAGAAGATGATTTGATCGGAAACGCCGTCCCAATAGCCGAAGCCTTTA
>JBDLJU010000185.1:0-6127 GCA_039714215.1 Chloroflexota bacterium
GCGGCAGAGCAAATTAACAATCGTGGACTTGCCTCCGCCGGTCGGCCCCACCAGGGCGATCATTTCGCCCGGCTTAACTTTGAGGGTGAAGTCGGTGAGCACCGGGGTGCGGTCTTCATAATAGAAATCGACATGGTCGAATTCAATCTCGCCCATGAGAGATTCGGCGGGAATAGCATCTGGCTTGTCATGCACATCGGGGTCGGTGTCCATCAGCTTAAAAATGCGTTCGGCGGAGGCGATCGAATGCTGCATTTCGGCATACACCCGGGCGAGGTCCTGGATCGGCCACATCATGAAGGTGAGATACGAAATGAAGGCCTGGATTCCGCCAATCGTGATCACCCCAACCTGGCTCTGCCAGCCGCCGTAGCCAACGATCAGACCTAACGCAATCGAGGAGATCACCTGCACGATGGGGAGGAAAAGTGCGGAAAGCCATGCCGCCCGGTAGCTGGAGCGGTACATGTCACCGGTCAGCGCCTGGAACTCGCCCAGGTTTTCCGGTTCCCGGCCGAGCGCTTTTACGATCCGCACGCCCTGGATATTTTCGTTGTAGGCGCCGGTGATCTTCGAGTTCGCCCGCCGGGAGGTGCGGTATTCGACCAGAATTTTTTTGCGGAATTGGATTGCGCTGTAGATCAGAACTGGGAGAATGAATAACACCAGCAGCGCCAACCGCCAGTTGATCAGCAGCATAAAAAAGCTGGCGGTGGTGATGTTGACCATTGCCCAGGTGATATCGAGGATCCCCCAGGTGACCAGGTTGGAGACTTTGGATGTGTCTGAAGTGACCCGGGCGATCATCCGGCCGACTGCATTTTGTGAGTAGTAGGAGAGGGAAAGCTCCTGGAGGTGGTTGAAGAGCATCTTGCGCAGGTCGTACTGCACCCGCTCGCCGAGCACCCCGGCCATGTAGATGAACCCGAAGACCATCCCGCTCTGTACGATCAAAAAGCTGCCGTAAATAACTGCCAGGCGTTTCAGGGCGGCAATATCTGCGGCAATGATCCCCTGGTCAATGATTTGTTTCGAAAGATAGGTGAAGAAGGAATCGAGCCCAGAAGTAAACGCGATCGTCACGAGGAAGCCCACCACCCAGCGGGTGTGCGGTTTCATCACACTGGCGATGCGTTTCAGCACCGGCCAGGTCAGTTCTGAGGTAAATTCTTCTTCATCGAGTTCAATTTCGGGCATATTTTCTCCAACCAATCAGGGTTGCCATTCAATCCTATACAGATGAAAGTTCTTCTTGTATGTCGGCATCAATTTGCGTCTGGATCTGGTAGGTCTGGCGGTAAATGCCATCTTCCTCCAGCAGCTGCGCGTGGGTGCCGTGCTGCACGATTTTGCCTTTATCCAGCACCAAAATCAGATCGGCGACCATCACCGATTGGATGCGGTGGGCGATGATGAAGGTGGTGCGGTTGGACATCAAACTGTTCAGCGCAGACCGAATTTGTTCCTCGGTTTCCGTATCTACCGAGGAGGTGGAATCGTCGAGGATCAGGATGCGTGGGTTCTTCAGCAGGGTGCGCGCAATTGCGAGGCGCTGCTTCTGCCCGCCTGAAAGGGTGACGCCCTTTTCGCCGACCAGGGTGTCGTAGCCTTCAGGGAAGGAGAGGATCACCTCATGGATCGCCGCGCTTCTCGCGGCGGCTTCGATCTCCTGCTGGGTGACGTCTCTGTTGGCGGCGTAGGTGATATTTTCCAGGATCGAGCGGGAGAACAGGAAAGGCTCCTGTTCGACAATCCCGATTTGCCGGCGTAAAAACTCGCGAGAATATTCGCGAAGATCAACACCATCCAGCAGCAGGCGTCCTTCGGAATAGTCGTAGAACCGGGGAAGCAAGTTAACCAGCGTGGTTTTCCCAGAGCCCGTGGAACCGAGCAAGGCGACAATCTGCCCCGGGGCAGCCTTGAAAGAAATATCATCGAGCACTTTTTCGCTGCCGTCATCATAGATAAAGCCGACCTGCTCAAAGATAAATTCGCCCTTGAGTTCCTGATCGGCCAGGGTGATCCCCTCGGTGAGGTTCTCGCGGGTTTCCCTGACAATCCCCATCACCCGTCCAAAGGAAACCAGCCCCATCGAGGTCTGCACGATCAGCCTGCCCAGGTTGCGGATCGGCCAGATCAGCCAGATGACCAGCCCGGCATACGCCACGTAGGTGCCGATGGTGATTTCTCCGTTGATCGCCATCATCGCGGCGTAGACAAAGCCACCCAGCATCTGGAGCCCCAGCACGATATCAGAAAGCGGCCAGAATAAGGAGTGCATCAGGAGCAGCGTTTTCCCTTTCAGGAACTTCTTCCAGTTATCGGATTCAAATTTGTCGATCTCGAACTGCTGGCGGGCAAAGGCTTTCACCACCCGCACGCCGGTGAGGTTCTCCTGCAGGGTGGTGGAAAGCACCGCCTCCTGCTTCTGGTACTCCTCATAAGAGTTGGAGACCCGCTTGAAGAACCAGATCGAAACCGCCAGGATAAAGGGGATCACGATGATCGAGATCAGGGCCAGTTTGACACTGAGCTGCAGGATCGCAATAAAGTTGATCAGGAACAGCAGGATGATCCGGGCGGTGCCGATCGCCTGCTCACCCAGGAAACGGCGGACGGCATCGACATCGGAGGTCACCTTTCCGATCAGCTCCCCGGTGGGGGTTTTGGCATGGTAGGAAAAGCTCAGGCGCTGGATGTGGTCGTATAAAAAATCTCGCAGGCGGCGGGTGATGCTCTCGGCGGTGTAGGATGCCAGCCGGCCGGAGACAAAAGATAACCCGCCCTCAAAGACGGCCAACCCGACAAACCCCAGCCCGATCAGCACCAGGGTGGTGGTCAGCTGATCGAAGAAGTAGATCTTCTCGGTGAGCACCTGGTCCACAAAATAGCGCAGCATCAGGTAGGTGAGCGTTTTAGAGGTGGCCGAAAGGGCCAGCGCAGCGGCGGCGCCCAGGTAGTGGGCCCGGTAATCTTTCATCATCAGCCAGATGCCTTTGAGCTTGTTGGCATGCAGGGCGGTGCGGAAGTCGAAGGTGTCAGGGATTAATCGGGGCATGAGTAATTATCCAGTGTGTTTCCGGTTTGAAGGATCGGGTCGTAAAATATAACATGATTTGCTGGTTGTACCCTATGATTATAAATTAAGAAGGGCGGTTCAGGAGGTCGATTAATCTGACTGTAAGGGGTGGGGGAGGGTAACTCGAAATAACCGGCAGCAGGACTTAGGTTGATTGATTTGATCCTAGAGATGGTGTTCAAATTCAATCCGCAAACGTGGATAGGACACGGGGTCAAATCCCAGATTATTCAGGCTCCCCAGGGTGATTGTCGCCTGCTCCCCTAACCTGTGATTCAGGAACTCCGTGGGTACCACGATGAACTGCCATTGATCGAGGTTCAGCGGGTCAACGCTGCTTTTATCCTGGTGCGCGTGGAGGGCGAACACATAAATATCTGCGCTGCGTTTGCTTTCTGGAGAGGATTTGTTCGTTTTCGGATCCCAGCCTCGGGATTTGGAAATATCAAAGCTAATCGCAGAGAGTCGTTCCTGGTGCCAGCTCTGGATGTAGGCAGATGCTTTCACCTCGATCTTGATCCCCTCCACGGTCTCGAGGTCATAGGCATCCCATTCCTGGCGGACGGTGCCGGCCGTGATCCCCAGCGCCTGGGCGACAATGAACTCTGCCAGTACGCCCCGGGTGGTGTTGCTCACCAGGTCCGAGGTGGACCAGCTCCAGAATGAGCGCAGGTCGAATCCGGTTGGTTCTCCCTCGATGGTAAATTTCTCATCCCCGGTTTTAGGGGTGACTTTTAATTTTCCTAAATGATTTTCCATGAACAGATTCCTTTCTGGTAGTTTCATTATACTAACCCTTCTCGATGGGGTTTTGTCCAATGATGGTCTTGCTGTATAATTTAATCACTACAAAGGCGGTGTTTGATGAGTTATCTAGAAGATCAAAGAAAGCGAGCAATCAAGAACAGGGATGAAATCTTCCGAGACCCCGGCGGCGGCGTCTACCGCGGTAAGGCGCGGGAATTTGTGCTCAAGGATCCCTTATTGAATTTATGGGCAGGAATTCGTGAGGATGCCCTCGATAACTTTAGTAAAAATAAGATCGTGTGGTGGGGTGACAACAACAACCAGCCGATCGGCCATTTGCTCTCCTCCCAGATCGCCTGCCTCAACCATCTCTTTTTCCTCAGGCAAAGACAGGATGCCGCTGCAGCGATCCTGAAAAACATCGATCCCGAAATCGTTGAGGCGGTGATCGTTGATGATGGTGGAGATGACCCGCCCCACGCCAGAGGACACGATCTGCGACCCGGCCTGCGGTACAGCGGGGTTCCTGGTGGCCGCCTCCGAGTACCTGCGAGAAAACTACGAATCGGTGCGCACCAATGCAGAGCACCGCGCCCGCTTCTCCGGCCCGATGTTCCACGGCTTTGATTTCGACAGCACGATGCTCAGGATCGGCTCGATGAATATGCTGCTGCACGGGATCGAGAACCCGGTGATCCAGAACCGCGACAGCCTCAGCGAAGACCACGGGGATGCCGCCGAAGCCTACACCCTGGTGCTGGCCAATCCTCCCTTTGCCGGCAGCCTGGATTACGAGAGCACTGCCAAGGATTTGCTCCAGGTGGTTAAGACCAAGAAAACCGAGCTGCTCTTCCTGGCGCTGTTCCTGCGGCTGCTCAAACCCGGCGGGCGGGCAGCGGTGATCGTGCCGGATGGCGTGCTGTTCGGCTCCATGCCGTGTGGTTTCTAGGTTGCGGTCAGGAAACCCTATATCCGGAGGCGCTTTAATTCTGATATAATTTTCTTGAACCACTGAAACCGCGAATGCGATGTAGGTGGTGTTTTTATTTCCATGTAGTTGGCTTGGTCAATTCATGCCCGCTTTTACTGGTTACCTTTTCAGGGAATTGACTTCGGGCAAACTTTCTTTCTCCGATCATGAAGTGATTGTTAGCCACTCTTGCGAGTTCCCAGGATTTTGTGTCGGGGGGAAAGGCTGCCAGGATTATTTTCTCAGGGAATCTTTTCCGGATTTCTTGGATAGGGCCGGAGAGATCACTATCTCCTGAAATTAAATATGCAAGATCGTATCTGTCCTCATACGCGTCAACTAACATGTTAACTGCGATGTTTACATCAGTCATTTTTTCACTGGGAAACTTGTGCTTATGATGGCATGCCGGGCATTCTCTTTCACTGAAGTAATACTTTCCGAATATTAATTGAGTAGACGGAAGGGTTTCTATTGCTTCCAGGTATTGATTTTGTCTTTTTTCCTTCGCCGGGCTATTCCTGATTCTTGCAGTGAAATATTTTACCTGTTGGATTGATGCGTTTGGTTTTACGATCAAAGAATGAGCTAGCTTTTCAATGTCTAACCAAAGGTATTTACGCCCATACTTGGAACGGAGACCAAAATACAGGTTGAAGCCATCAATGTACGTAATTACTCTTATTGCTTTTGGCATCTTAACCCTAAGAAATCTTGACAATCCTGTGTGCATATTGACAAAAATGTGGTTTGCCTGTATATTACAGGTAACCCCGCTGGATGATAGTATCGCCAGCCCGACACTCCCGAAAGGGAGTGTTTTTTATTCCCCATACCCCAACTCCTCCAGGTTCTTCCTGATCTTGGTTTCCAGTTCTTTGCCTTCTGCCAGCTGGCCGAAAAGGTCTTTGGTCAGGTGTGCCATCTTCTCTTCAAATCCTAAATTCGCTGTCGTGTTTTTTTTTCTTTGCCATATGCCCGCATTTTCCTTGATTATTATGTGCCTCTAATCATACTCCAATAGGGCAGGGGGTGCAAATATATTGAGCTGCAGCCACATTCGGTTTCCTCGTGAGAATTTATTCCAATTTAGATAGAAACAAGAAGTCCCCCCTCGCGCCCGTCCCTCTACCGCTTCACCCGCAAGGTACAGTCGCTGCTTACGCGGCTGTCAATTTCCCGCTTACGATGAGAAAGGCAGCCCATGCGGGCTGCCCTGAAAATTTATTTCCCTTCAGCCACAAATTGATCGTATGCTTCAACGGCTTCGGCGGCATACATCATTGAGGGGCCGCCGCCCATCAGCACCGCCACGCCGAGCGCTTCCATGA
>JBDLJU010000186.1:0-6087 GCA_039714215.1 Chloroflexota bacterium
GAAACCAGCCTTACGCTAATCCCCTGGTCTGCAAGAGATTTACCCGCTTCAACAATCAGGCTCACTTCGGTGCCGGTGGCTATCAAAATCACCTCAGGACCCCCGTCGCCGTAATCCTTGAGCACATACCCACCTTTGTGCAGGCCATCAGCCCCAGCGTACTCAGATCGATCCAAAGTCGGCGTTGCTTGGCGGGAGAACAGCAAGGCGGTTGGGCCCAACTGATCGGTAATTGCAGCTTTCCATGCTTCAATCGTTTCATTTGCATCGGCGGGTCTGATCACTGATAAATTAGGGATCGACCGTAAAGCGGCGAAATGCTCCACTGGCTGGTGGGTAGGACCGTCCTCGCCGACTCCAATACTGTCATGGGTGAATACCCAGATGCTCTGCATGTGGGAGAGCGCGGAAACACGGAGCGCACCGCGCATATAATCCGAGAAGACCAGGAAGGTTGCCCCATAGGGAATAATTCCTGGATAGAGAGACATGCCGTTGACAATTGCACCCATGCCGTGTTCACGAACACCAAAATGGAAGTTCTTTCCATCAGGAGTTTCAGCGCTGAAAGCCGGGCTCCCGTCAATCCAGGTTTTTGTGGATGGCGCCAGGTCAGCCGAACCGCCGATCAGGTCAGCCAGGTTGGGAGCGATCGCGTTGATCACTTTACCAGAAGCAGCCCGAGTCGCCATCCCTTTGGGGTCTGCCGGAAACTTTTTCAGTCCCTCATCCCATCCCTTGGGAAGTTTCCCAGCGATGATCCGCTTAATATCTTGACCTAACTCAGCATGTTTAGCGCTGTATTCATCCAGTGCAGCCTGCCAATCAGATTCCAGTTTTGCGCCAGCATCTACAGCCTCACGGCAGTGAGTAAGCGCATCCTCAGGGATGTAAAAATCAGGCTCTAAGGGCCAGCCGGCATTTTCCTTAGCCATGTTCAATTCTTCAACACCCGGGGGCTCGCCGTGGGCCTTGGCAGTCCCCACTTTTGTGGGTAAACCGAACCCAATCTGGGTCTTAGCTGCGATGATCGAAGGGCGCGGATCAAGTTTTGCTGCAGAAATTGCCTTGTCCAGTGCGTCAATATCGTTCCCATCGGCAACAGTTTGGACATGCCATCCGTATGCTTCAAAACGAGCCATGCGATCTTCAGTGAAAGCGATCTCTGTGCTCCCGTCAATTGAAATTTTATTGTCGTCATACACAAAGATCAACTTGCCTAGCTTTAAATGTCCCGCTAAGGATGCCGCTTCAGAGGCAACCCCTTCCATCAAATCGCCATCGGTGACAATTGCATAGATATAATGATCAATCAGCTTAACCCCATCACGGTTGTAGCGTGCTGCCAGGTGTGATTCCGCAATCGCCATCCCAACCGCGTTGGATAAACCTTGCCCCAGCGGGCCAGTAGTGGTCTCCACGCCGGGAGTTACCCCAACCTCAGGGTGCCCCGGGGTGATACTTCCCCACTGCCGGAATTCTTGTAGATCCTCAAGGCTGAGATCGTAACCATAGAGATGCAGCAAGGAGTACAACAGCATCGAACCATGCCCACCGGATAATACAAAGCGGTCTCGATTGAGCCAGGCAGGGTTTTTTGGATTGTGGCGCAGGTGTTTTGACCAAATCGTATATGCAATCGCGGCTGCTCCCATCGGCAGGCCGGGATGTCCTGAATTTGCTTTTTGAATGCCATCTGCAGATAAATACCGAAGGGTATTCACCACGCGCAATGACAATTGATCTGTGGTTTCCATTACTTTCTCCTCAAATTTAAGTGTATTGCCAATAGATGATAAACTATTGTGATTTTACTTCTTTATCGGGATACCAACTTCAATTTTCCCGTCTACGACTCTTACTGGATACGCCGGGATATCAATCACCGCCGGGAAAGTGAGTGCTTTACCGCTGCGCACATCAAAGTGAGCGCCATGACGAGGGCAGGTAATTTCGAACTCGCCCTTCAACTCTCCATCACCTAAAGGACCATTGTCATGTGAACACACGTCTTCAATCGCAAATAATTTATCGGCGATGTTAAAAACTACAATTGTGAAATCATCGATTTCAACAAACAATCTTTCCCCATTGGGTAAATCACCCTGCTCCCCCACTTCAATAAACTCCAACTCCGCAGGATCAACTTCTTGGTAATTTATACTCATCGTTCCTCACTCTACCAATTCATCGCTGGCTTCACCTTCACCAAGACCATAGACCCCTGCTTTAAGGACTTTGAGCGAGAGCAGAGCACATTTCAAACGAACAGGACCAAGTTCAATTCCCAGGAGGTCAATGATGTCCTCCTTCGAAGTTTTTTTAACCTCTTCAAGCGGTTTGCCGATAATCGATTCAATCAACAAATCCGCTGACGCCTGGGAGATCGAACAGCCTTGTCCGCTGAAAACCGCCTCTGTAACAACCTCATCTTCGCTGACCCGAAGCTCAATGCGGATGTGGTCTCCACACAGCGGATTGTCATCCTCATAGCCAAAATCATGGGGGTCGAGTGTGCCGCGATGGTGCGGTTCTTTGTAGCGTTCGATCAGAATTTGTCGGTAAAGGTCATCCATTATCGGTTATCCAAAAATTTTCTTGACTTGGTACAGAGATTCTACCAGCTTATCAATATCTGCTTTCGTGTTATATAGATAGAAGCTCGCCCTGGCAGTTGCCGGGATATCGAATTTCTCATGCAGCGGCATGGCGCAGTGATGGCCTGCTCGTACAGCAACACCCTCGGCATCTACAATTTGAGCAACATCATGCGGGTGAACACCCTTAAAAGTAAACGATGCCACGCCGCCCTTATTATCCGCCGTCGGGCCGAATACCCAAATCCCAGGAACCTCTTCGAGACGCTCCAGGGCATACTCGGTTAATTCGTGCTCATGTGCCTCGATCGCATCCATCCCAAGGGCAGATAAATAGTCGACGGCAGCGCCAAAACCAATTGCTTCAGCAATTGCCGGGGTCCCGGCTTCAAATTTATGCGGAAGTGAATTGGGCGTAAAGCCATCAAGCGTCACCCGCTTGATCATATCCCCGCCTCCCAAAAAAGGCGGCATCTCTTCGAGCAAAGCTTCCTTGCCGAAAAGAATCCCAATTCCGGTGGGACCGCACATCTTATGGCTGGAGAATACGTAGAAATCCGCATCCAGGTCCTGGAGATCAACAGAAAAGTGGGGAACCGATTGAGCGCCATCGACCAGCACAAGCGAACCTGCTTGATGGGCCATCGTGATGATCTCCTTGGCTGGATTGACCGTGCCAAGCACATTCGACATATGAGTGAAAGAAACCAGTTTCGGTTTCCGCGCAATCAATTCTTTGAAGACGGCCATATCCAGTAAGCCATCTTCGGTGACAGGTACATATTCGATCTTGAATCCAATTTCAGAAGCAAGCATCTGCCACGGCACCAGATTGGAGTGATGCTCCATCTCAGTGAGTACGACTAAATCGCCCTTTTGCAGGTTCTTTCGCCCCCAAGAGTACGCCACCAAATTTATTGATTCAGTGGTGTTGCGTGTGTAGATAACTTCGCGTGTTTTAGATGCATTAATAAAGCGCGCAATCTTTTCCCGGGCGCCTTCATATCCGGCGGTAGCCGCCTCAGCGAGCACATGGATCCCACGATGGATATTGGCATTGGTCAGACGGTAATACTCGTCCATCGCCTGGATCACCTGGGTCGGTTTTTGGCTGGTGGCTGCAGAATCTAAATAGACCAAGGGCTTTCCCGGATGAACTTCTTGAGCTAGAACCGGGAAATCTTGCTTGATCTGCTTGGCGTCAAAAGCTTTCTTATCAATTTGATCAGCCATATTTATTCGCTCCTTAAATTGAGCGAGGGCGGCGCTTGCGCTTGCGGGCGAATCGAATATTGGGGGAATTCATCGGGAACCAGAGTACATGGTCCGGAACCATCCACCCATCAGTCAGGTAGACATTCTCTTCAAACTGCACAGCGACAATTTTTGGGTCAACCTGCACGACAACACCTGAAACCCAACCCTTGACGCGTTCTTTGTCTTCATTGTCGTGGTCGCAGTTCACTTCCACGATGTCCCCTACATTGTATTCATCTTCGCGCTCTGGCGCTGATGTGAAATTCATTTCTGCCAAATTAAGCTCCTCAATCAAGCCAATCTCAAGGCTTGGTTACTATTGTATAGATTATTACCCCAGCTTGTCAACAATCGCTTGCTGCAAACGCTGGCGAACGCCCTCAAAAGGGATCCGCTGCATGATCGGGTCGAAGAACCCTTCGACGATCAACCGCTCGGCATCTTCCGTGGGAATTCCACGGCTGTTAAGATAGAAAACTTCAAGCGGGTCAATCTTACCCACAGTGGAACCGTGAGTGCAGCGTACATCATCGGCCATGATCTCCAATCCAGGGATTGAATCGGCACGGGCATCATCGCTCAGCAGCAAATTGGGGTTATGCTGGTATCCATCCGTTTTTTGTGCGCCGGGTGCAACATAGATCATCCCCTGCCATACAGAGCGGCTGTTATCTCTTAATGCGCCTTTGAACAGCAGGTCACTGGTGGTATTCGCCGCCAGGTGATTTTGCTGGGTATCGTGGTCGAGGTGTTGATCTTTGTCGGTAAAATAAAATCCTGACATTTTGCCGGTAGAGCCCTGCCCAACTAAATTGATTTCAGTGAAATTCTTGGTCAGCTGACTGCCAACCGCACCGAAGATCCAATCGAGGTTGCCGTCTCGCTCCACATTGGCACGTTCGTGGGAGAAATGCCAGACATTCTCACCCCAGGATTGGAATTCGACAAACTTCAAATTTGCTGCTTTGCCAACAAAAATCTCGACAATCCCGCTGTGCATGCTCTGCCCATCTTCAGTCGGCGAAGCATACTCATGCACAAAGGTTGCTGAAGATTGTTCTTCCAGGTAGACCAGCACGTGGGAGAAATGAGCTCGTCCCACTCCCGCGCCCCACAAGACACTATGCAAGGGCTGCTCAATCTGCACGCCTTTAGGGACATACAAAAGCACACCCTGACCGGATAATGCCGCTGCCATTGCCGCAAACTTATCCTCGTCAACTTTAACAAGGCTGCCCAAGACCTTCTCGAGGACCTCAGGGTGCTCGTGTGAGGCAGTTTTGAAATCGGTGAAAATCACCCCTTTGTCAGCGATTTCCTGATCCAGGTAGGGATCTACACTTGCAGCACTGAGCACAATTTGCCCGCCAAACTTTTCTCCGGCAAGAGGGTTTAACAATGCTTCAGGCACGGCTTGCTCAACCTGATCGGTTCCAGCAAGGTTGAATGAATTGGTTTGTAATTTACGGATGTCGGTGCGCCGCCAGGGTTCTTGATCCGTTTTGGGAAGTTCCATCTTCTCAAATGCCTGCCAGGCCTTTTTGCGGTAAGCGGTGAGGAATTCTGGCTGCGGCTTACCATTTTCCCAATTCGGAACCATTTCCTGATTAAAGTTAAACTTTCCACTCGCTTTCTTTGCGGTCCGTTTTTTGCTAGAGGATACTACTCGTTTTCGTTCTGCCATAAGATTACTCCCTTACCCGATTGAACCTTCCATTTGTAATTGGACCAGGCGGTTCATTTCAATCGCATATTCCATCGGAAGTTCCTTGACCAATGGCTCGATGAAACCAGAAACCACCATGGTGGCAGCCTGCTCTTCGCTTAATCCCCTGCTCATCAGGTAAAACAACTGCTCCTCCCCAACTTTGGAGACCGAAGCTTCATGACCGATATCCACATTCTTGGCATCGATCTCAATATACGGATAAGTATCTGAGCGCGAGCTCTCATCGAGCAGCAGCGCATCACAAACCACATTTGATTTGGAATTTTCCGCCTGAGCATGAACTTTGAGCAGACCGCGGTACGATGCGCGCCCATCGCTCTTGCTGATCGATTTTGAAGTGATCTTGCTGCTGGTATTCGGCGCAACATGGATCACCTTTCCGCCGGTGTCCTGATGCTGAATCCCGGTGGCGAATGCCAGGGACAAAATCTCGCCATGCGCGCCCTCACCGACCAGATAGCAGGAAGGGTACTTCATCGTGATCTTGGAGCCCAGGTTGGCATC
>JBDLJU010000187.1:0-6077 GCA_039714215.1 Chloroflexota bacterium
GAGCTGAAGCACAAACGAACAGTCTCTGCCCTTGGCCCAGGCGGTTTGCGCCGTGAGCGCGCCGGGTTTGATGTGCGTGATGTGCATCACTCTCACTACGGTCGAATTTGCCCAATCGAGACTCCTGAAGGACCAAACATTGGGTTGATCGGTCGCCTGGCATCCTTTGCCCGGGTTAATGCCTACGGTTTTATTGAAACGCCATACCGGGATGTGGTCAATGCCCTGCCTCCGAAAGCTAAAACCCTCGTTGGACGAGAATTACGCGAAAATGTAGTTGATCCCGCCAACGACAAGGTGGTGGCCAAGGCAGGCACCCGGATTGATGCTGCCCTGGCAAAAAAAATCGCGAAATTAAAAATCGGAGAGGTGTTAATCTCCCCGTATGTTTCTGAAGAAATTAAGTTCTTATCTGCAAATTACGAAGATAAGTATTACATCGCACAGGCGAATGCCGAATTAAATGAACACAACGAATTTGTTCAACAGCGTGTGTCCAGTAGATTTAAATCCGAGTTCAGGATGACTTCTTCAATCGATATCGATTTCATGGACGTTGCACCCCACCAGGTGGTGGGAATCAGCGCAGCGTTGATCCCATTCCTCGAGCATGATGACGCAAACCGCGCCCTGATGGGTTCAAACATGATGTCCCAGGCAGTGCCCTTGGTGAACCCTGAAGTTCCCTTGGTCTCCACCGGGATGGAATCATTTGCTGCCCAGGACTCAGGCCAGGTGATCGTTGCTGAACAAGACGGTGAAATTGTCTCTGTTTCAGGTAATTCAATTGTGGTCAATCATGCCGGCAGCAACGGAGATCGAAACTACCGGCTGAGAAAATATCAGCGTTCGAATCAGAACACCTGTATCGACCAACGCCCTGCGGTGGTTAAAGGCCAGCGGATCAAGAAGGGTACCGTGATCGCTGACTCCTCATCCACTCAAAACGGAAATCTCGCTCTTGGTCAGAATGTGGTGATTGCCTTCTTATCATGGGAGGGTGGGAACTTTGAGGATGCAATTTTGATCTCAGAGCGATTGGTTCAAGATGACCGCTTTACTTCTATTCATATTGAGAAGTATGAAGTTGAAGCGCGTGATACCAAGTTAGGACCGGAAGAGATCACCAGAGACATCCCCAATGTTGGTGAAGACTCGATCAAAGACCTTGATGAGACCGGCGTCGTTCGGATTGGCGCAGAAGTTGGCCCCAGCGATATTCTGGTTGGCAAGATCACCCCGAAGGGTGAAAAAGAACTTACCCCTGAAGAACGCTTGCTGCGCGCTATTTTTGGTGAGAAATCCCGTGATGTAAAAGACACTTCTTTGCGCATGCCGCATGGTGAGCGCGGAAAAGTTGTCGATGTGCAGGTATTCTCTCGAGAAGACAATATCGATCTGTCTGCCGGGGTGGAGCAGATGGTGCGTGTTTCTGTAGCTCAACGCCGCAAGATCACTGCGGGAGATAAGATGTCTGGGCGCCATGGTAACAAAGGTGTGGTTTCCAAAGTTGTCTCAGTTGAAGACCTGCCGTTCCTCGATGATGGAACCCCGGTAGATATTATTTTGAACCCCCTGGGTGTGCCTGGCCGTATGAATATTGGACAGGTGCTTGAAACCCATCTGGGGTGGGCTGCTCGCAGTCTTGGATTCCGGGCAGTTGTTCCGGTGTTTGACGGCGCAACCGAAGGTGAGATCGAAGCAGAGCTCGCCCGCGCCTGGTTGATCGATCAGGGTTGGAAGGAAACCACCGAGAAAGCCTGGGAGTGGTTGATCGAAGAAGATGAAGATTACGATCCCGAAATGTACAAGGACGAAGCAGAAGTACGCTCTTTGTATCTTGAGTCCTGGCTTGGCGATCTTGGTTACGATGTTTACCAATTGGTTTCCGATTTGCACTATGCCCGCCAATCCGTTTTGGTGGAATGGCTGAAGGTGCGCGGGTTCAAACCCGAGGAAGTTTTAGACTACGAACAGTTTGAGGTTGAAATTTCTGAGCGCGGTCCGCAAGGTCAGCGGGCGATCGACGCCTGCCTGCGGATCTGGTTGGAAAATAACGAATACGACCCCGGCAAGATGAAAGCACGCGAGCTGCTTGATTTTGCATTCGGGAAATCCTTCGAGGTCAACACTCCACTGCCGATCTTTGGTAAGCAAATCCTGCGTGATGGCAAGACCGGGATTGCCTATGACAACCCCGTCACCGTCGGTGTGATGACGATGCTTAAACTGCATCACCTGGTTGAAGACAAAGTCCATGCCCGCTCTACCGGACCTTACAGCCTGGTCACCCAGCAGCCGCTGGGAGGTAAGGCGCAGTTTGGCGGTCAGCGTTTCGGCGAGATGGAAGTCTGGGCGCTGGAAGCATACGGTGCAGCTTACACGCTTCAGGAGATGCTGACAGTAAAATCTGATGATGTCGTCGGCCGTGTAAAGACTTACGAATCGATTGTAAAAGGCGAACCGATCGAGGAGCCGGGAATCCCTGCTTCATTTAAAGTATTGGTAAAAGAGCTGCAAAGCCTCGGCCTGGCAGTAGAAGCAGTTACCGATGAAGGCGTGATTAAGTTTGGCAAAGAAGAAGATCGCAGCCGGATGCCGCGGTTAGAGACTGGCCTTCTTGGTCTCGGCCGAGGAAAAAAGTGAGAAACTGGTAGTTTAATGTCTTGACTTGACTGCCCATAAATGTTAAAATTCTCATTCGTGGCTGTGATTTAACAAATTACGCGGGCATACGTGCCCCATCAATATCCAATAGATCTGATCGAATCGAGGCCATCATGCACGAGCGATGGCCTTGGTCTTTGGATAGAATTAAATTAATAATAACGATTAAGAAACTAGAATCTGGAGGCGAGCGTGCCAACGATTAATCAGTTGGTCCGAAAGGGCCGAAAAGTAAAGAAGAAAAAGAGTACTGCGCCAGCATTACAGTATGTGTTTAACACTTACAAACAACGACGAATTGCTCAACCGAAAGGCGCCCCTCAGAAGCGTGGCGTTTGCACGGTTGTGCGTACAATGACTCCTAAGAAGCCGAACTCTGCTCTTCGCAAGATTGCTCGTGTGCGCCTCAGCAACGGACTTGAAGTAACTGCTTATATCCCGGGCGAGGGACACACCTTACAGGAGCACAGTGTTGTGCTCGTCCGCGGTGGTCGTGTGAAAGATCTCCCTGGTGTGCGATATCACATTGTGCGTGGCACCTTAGATTCCACCGGTGTGGATGACCGCAAGCAGAGTCGATCAAAATACGGGGCGAAGCGCCCGAAGTAACGATAACTACAAACGTCGGAACAAGATTGTTCCGGCATTTGTTTGTCCTGAATATTATTTGGAGAAAGAAGTATGCCTCGAAGATACAGACCCGCAAAAAGAGTTGCCGAACCGGATCCACGGTATGGAGACCGCCAGGTGCAGTCATTCATCAACCGTGTAATGAAAGATGGCAAGAAAAGCACCGCTCGCCGAGTGGTGTATGGTGCTTTTGATGTGATTGAAGAGAAAAGTGGAAAGCCTGGCATTGAGGTATTTAAAGCCGCGATGAAAGAAGTTTCTCCAGTTATGGAAGTTCGCCCCCGTCGTGTGGGTGGTGCAACCTACCAGGTCCCGATGGAAGTGGACCAACATCGACAGTTCGCTCTGGCTACCCGCTGGATCATCGGGGCCTGCCAGGCCCGCTCTGGTAAATCATTTGCAGAAAAATTAGCTGCTGAGTTGATGGAAGCCGCAGCTGGTCAAGGTTCAGCAGTACGCAAGCGAGAAGAAGCTCACCGGATGGCAGAAGCCAACCGTGCTTTCTCTCACTACCGCGTTTAACTTATTTTGGTACTTTAACAATTATTGATTTGGTTTTATAGAAATGGCTAACGAAAAAGTAATTCCTCTTGAAAGATACCGCAACATTGGCATTATTGCCCATATTGATGCGGGTAAAACAACCACCACTGAACGGATTTTGTTCTATACCGGCAAAACCCACCGAATTGGTTCGGTTGACGATGGAACCACGGTTACAGACTGGATGGAGCAGGAACGCGAACGAGGAATTACGATTGTCTCGGCTGCGGTAACAGCAGACTGGAATAACCACCGGATCAACATCATTGATACACCCGGTCACATCGATTTTACTGCTGAAGTGCAGCGTTCGCTGCGCGTGCTTGATGGCGGGATCGTGGTTTTTGATGCTGTCCAGGGTGTCGAGCCGCAAAGTGAGACTGTTTGGCGGCAAGCCGATCGCTATATGGTGCCCCGCATATCCTTCATTAACAAGATGGATCGAGTCGGCGCTTCCTATGAGCGGTCAATTGAATCGATTCGTGATCGTCTCGGCGCTAACCCAATTGCGGTGCAGCTGCCAATCGGTGAAGAAGCTGAATTCCAGGGTGTGGTCGATTTGTTTGAAATGCAAGCGATCATCTGGAAGGATGACCTTGGCCGAGAACCGGAAACAGTAGAGATCCCCGCTGACCTGAAGCAGGCGGCAGAAGAATCCCGCGAGCGGATGGTCGAAGCGATTGCAGAATTGGATGATGGCTTGACCCTCAAATACCTTGAGGGTGAAGAAATTAATATTGATGAGATGAAGGTTGCCTTGCGTGCAGCAGTGATTGCTAACAAAGCCACTGCCGTTTACTGCGGCTCTTCTCTGAAAAATAAAGGCGTTCAGCCTGTGCTCAACGCAGTGATTGAATTACTGCCTTCCCCGTTGGATGTTCCCCCGGTAAAAGGGATTCATCCGAAAACGGAGGAAGAACTTGAGCGCCCGCCGGATGTCGAAGCGCCAATGAGCGCTCTGGTCTTTAAAATTGTGACTGATCCGTACGTGGGGCGGCTGGCTTACTTCCGAGTGTATTCAGGAAGCGTGAAGTCTAGCTCTGCAGTATTCAATACTTCAAAACGCAAGAAAGAACGAATTGGCCGCCTGATCCGCATGTATGCCGATCGACGGGAAGAAGTCGAAGAAGTAAAAGCTGGTGGTATTGGGGCCGTTCTGGGGCTGAAGAACACCTTCACGGGCGATACGCTGTGCAACGAAGGACAGCAGATCATCCTGGAGAGCATTTCTTTCCCAGACCCGGTGATCTCGATTGCGATCGAGCCCAAAACATCCGCTGACCAGGACAAGATGGCGACTGCCCTGCATCGTTTGGCTGAAGAAGACCCCACCTTCCAGGTGCGCTCTGACAAAGAAACCGGCCAAACCGTGATTTCTGGAATGGGCGAACTGCACCTTGAAATTTTAGTTGACCGGATGATGCGCGAATTCAAAGTACAGGCCAACATTGGCCGCCCGCGTGTCGCCTACCGGGAAACGATCACCAAAGCGGTTGATAAGATTGACTATCGTTATGTCAAACAATCGGGTGGTCGCGGCCAATATGGTCACGTAGAATTCGAAATGGAACCTGGGGAACCTGGCAGCGGTGTGATCTTTGAATCAAAGATCGTCGGCGGCTCGGTCCCGAGAGAATACATCCCCGCTGTGCAAAAAGGCGTGATGGAAGCTGCAGAAGGCGGTGTGGTGGCTGGTTATCCGGTTGTGGATTTGAAAGTTTACCTGGTAGACGGCTCTTACCACGAAGTGGACTCCAGCGAAATGGCCTTCAAAATGGCAGCCTCAATGGCTTTCAAAGAAGGCATGCAGGCCGGTAAGGCAACATTGTTAGAACCGGTGATGAAAGTGGAAGTGGTTGTTCCTGAAGAATACCTCGGCGATGTGGTCGGTCAGATCAACAGCCGACGTGGGGATGTTGCCGGGATGGACATGCGGCCTGGAAATGCCCAGGCAATCCGGGCAATGGTACCGCTCTCAGAGATGTTTGGGTACGCTACCGAACTGCGATCTGCTACCCAGGGGCGCGGCGCTTTCACAATGGAATTTGATCATTACTCACGAGTCAAAGAAAAAGATCTCGTTACTAAATAAATTATTTTAGCTTGTAGCGTTTGTAGAGAACGAAGGAGTTATACTAATGGCAAAGGAAAAGTTCGATCGAAGTAAGCCTCACCTTAATGTAGGCACTATGGGTCACATTGACCACGGTAAAACCACCCTGACAGCAGCAATTACC
>JBDLJU010000188.1:0-6076 GCA_039714215.1 Chloroflexota bacterium
GTTACCAGACTGTTGGCCCGCGGGTGGAACATAAAGTGGTTGCCTATGGGGAGATTGAAACGATCAAGGATTTACCGCAGGGATTTGCCAGCGAGCAAGAGAAAGGCCGCTACCGTCTGGTAAAAAACGAGGGAGATCAATATTTCGATGCCCTGCCAGGTTCTCAAAATTGGAAAAAGTACCTTTATCCACCCAGGAAAGATCTATTTTTCCTTGAGAAGACCAATCGACATTGGGAAAAATCCTCAGCGCCCCCCACCGAAGAACGCCATGCCTTGGTTGGTGTGCGTGCCTGTGAGCTGGCCGGGATAGAAATTCTCGATAAAGTGTTTATCCGCAAAGATTTTACTGACCCCGATTACAGCCGCTCCCGCTCGAATCTATTTATCGTTTCGGTCAACTGCAGCCATCCAGACCAGACTTGCTTCTGCTCATCGATGGGTACTGGACCTGAATGCCAGGGCGGCTATGATCTCAATCTTACCGAGTTAGACGAGGCTTTTATTGTCAATATTGGTTCCGATGCCGGCCTGGCAGTCATCCAGCAAGTTGAGTGGGAGCCAGCCAGCGCTTATCATTTACAGTCCGCGCAAAAAGTTGTGGAGGGAGCAAAACAGTCTCTCAAGCGGGGGATCAAGGACCTCGAGGATGTTCCTGCGCTGCTGCTTGACCATTTAGAGCATCCTTTGTGGGCTGAAGTTGGTAAGCGGTGTTTGAGCTGCGGCTCGTGCACCCTGGTCTGCCCGACCTGCTTTTGCTGGGACACCAATGATCACGTTTACATAACTACGAAGAAAACCAATCGTGAGCGTGTCTGGGACTCGTGCTTCAATCCCGGCTACTCTGCCCAGGCAGGTGGGAATACCCGCCCGTCTACCAAATCCCGCTACCGCCAATGGCTGACCCATAAATTTGGCAATTGGAAAGATCAGTTTGGCAGCCTGGGATGTGTTGGCTGCGGGCGCTGTATCACCTGGTGCCCTGCGGGGATCGATGTCACTGAAGAAATAGGGGCCTTCCAGGAGGAATTCGTATCATGAAACCGAAAGTAACCGTTCCTGCGATTGCCCATAAACCTTCAGAGCTGCTTGATCCGGATTGGGCCACAATTGTAGAAATTACTGAAGAAGCTGAAGGCATTTCCACCTTTTGGTTGGAATTAGATGACACTGATCTGCGCGCCCGCTATCGATTTGGCTACGGACAGTTCAATATGTTGTATATCCCCGGTTTTGGAGAGGCGGCGATTTCGATCAGCTCCGACCCTGAAAAACCGGAACGGATCGGGCACACCATCCGTTTTGTCGGTAATGTGACCCGGGCGATCAGCCGCCTACAGGTCGGCGACCAGGTCGGCGTCCGCGGCCCATTTGGGACGGCATGGCCGATCGAAGACTGCCAGAGTTGTGATTTAGTCATCGCTGCCGGTGGGATTGGCCTGGCCCCCCTGCGGCCGGTGATCTACCATATCCTCAACCACCGTGAAAAATTCGGGAAAGTGACCGTGATGTACGGCGCACGCACCCCCAAGGACCTCTTGTATGTCGAGGAGTATCCCCATTGGGAAGAGAATGACATTGAAGTGATGGTCACCGTTGACCGCGCAGACCGTGATTGGCACGGCCAGATCGGTGTAGTACCGATGCTGTTCTACCGCTCGCGCTTCGATACGCATAAGACACGGGTGTTCAGCTGCGGACCAGAGATTATGATGCGCTTTGTGGTCTTTGAAGGCCTTGCCCGCCATATTTCCTCAGAGAACATTTATCTTTCCTTAGAGCGCAACATGAAATGTGGGCAGGGCTTCTGCGGCCACTGCCAGATGGGGCCGTTCTTCATCTGTAAAGATGGTCCGGTCTACCGTTTTGATCAACTTGAACCCTACTTCAATCTGGAGGACCTCTAATGCCAGGCGTCAAGAAACCAACAATCGCGGTATACAAATTCTCTTCTTGCGATGGCTGCCAGCTAAACATCCTCAATCTGGAAGATGAACTTCTTGATTTGGTCGGTGTGGTAGAGATTGCCTACTTCTTAGAAGCTACCAGAGCGATGCTCCCTGGACCATACGATGTTGGGATTGTCGAAGGCTCAGTGACGACCCCAGAGGAGATCGAGCGCATCAAAGACATCCGCAGTAATGTGGGCACCTTGATCGCATTAGGAACATGCGCCACCGCTGGCGGCGTACAGGCGCTGCGTAATTTTGCCGATGTAGAAAAATATACGGATCTGGTTTACCCGCATCCGGAATTTATCGAAACGCTGGAAAAATCTCACGCCATCTCCGAGCATGTCCATGTTGACCTGGAATTATGGGGCTGTCCGATCAGTAAGACTCAATTGCTGGAAGGATTAACCGCAGTCCTTCAGGACCGCCGGCCAAATTTGCCGCAGTCCTCCCTTTGCCAGGAATGCAAGCTCAAAGGGCTGCCCTGTGTGATGGTGGCCTATGGCATGCCCTGCCTGGGACCGATTACCAAGGCCGGCTGCGGCGCAATCTGCCCCGACAACGGGCGCGGCTGCTATGGCTGCTTCGGCCCGTTCATCAATGCCGAGTTGGAAGCATTTGTGCCAGTGCTGCTTGATAAGCAGCGCTACCCGGGAGAGGCCGTGCACATGCTGCGGATGATCAGCGGGAACGCACCATTATTTGTTGAAGCAGCACAGATGATCTTAGAGCAGGAGGATAACTGATGGCAAAGCAAACCATTAACGTGCCCGCCCTTGCCAGGGTAGAAGGCGAGGGGGGCTTATATATCGGCGTAGAGCATGGGGAAGTCAAAGAAATCAAGGTAAATATTTACGAACCGCCCCGCTTTTTTGAAGGCTTCCTTCAAGGGCGTTTCTACCAGGAAGTGCCGGACATTACCGCCCGGATTTGCGGGATTTGCCCGGTAGCTTACCAGATGTCCTCCATTCGGGCATTGGAGCGCGCCTTTGGGGTCACCCCCACTGCTGAGGCGACTGCCTTGCGCAAGCTGCTCTATTATTCTGAGTGGATCGAGAGCCATGTGCTGCATGTCTATATGCTGCAAGGCCCAGATCTGACCGGCCATCAGAGCGCCATCGAACTTGCCGGAGTGGCTCCGGAAGTAGTTGCCAGTGCCCTGCGTTCAAAGAAGATCGGTAACGATTTGATGGCGGCAGTCGGTGGGCGTTCAGTTCACCCGGTGAATGCCTGTGTCGGCGGTTGGTACCGTTGGCCTGATCAGGAAGCGCTGAAAGCCTTTTTGCCAGACCTCGAGTGGGGCCTGGAACATGCGCTTGAGACGGTCCGCTGGGCAGCCACATTGGATTACCCGGACTTTGAAGTCGATTATGAATTTGTGGCTCTACATCGCGATGATGAGTATGCGATTCTCGATGGGGATTTGCTTTCCTCACGCTATGGGCTGATTCAGGAAACGGATTTCGAGAAGCATTTTTCCGAGAAACATGTACAGCATTCCAATGCCCTCCACAGCAACTCGGTAGATGGGACCACCTACCTGGTTGGACCGCTGGCTCGTCTGAACCTTAACTATGATCAGTTATCTCCGCAGGCCAAACAGGCTGCAGAAGAGATTGGGCTTGAGCTCCCGCTCAAGAATCCTTATAAGGGGATGATCGCCCGGGCTTTGGAAACGGTTGAAGCATATCTGCGCTGCATTGAGCTGATTAAGAATTACCACCCTGAGGGTGAGAGCGCACAAGAACTGCTCCTCACCGCGGGCAGCGGCTCTGCAGCCAGTGAAGCGCCGCGCGGCACGCTCTACCACCGCTATCAGATCGACGACAGCGGACTGGTCGAGTATGCCCGGATCGTACCGCCCACCGCCCAGAACCTGGCACGCATGGAAGCCGATCTCTGGCAGTTAGCTCCGAAAGTGTTAGAATTACCCCATGAGGAAGCTACTCTGACCTGTGAGCATCTGCTCCGGGCCTATGACCCGTGTATTTCTTGTGCCACCCACTTCTTAACCTTAACGGTAGAAGAACTTTAAAATATTTATTTGGAAATCTGATGCTGGTAGTAATTGGTTTAGGACAAAGCCTGCGCGCTGATGACGGTGTGGGACCGAAGGTAGTGGAGGCATGGGCTGCCATGTATCCCGAAACTGCTCAGGCCCCACGTTTAGACGTGAAACTTTGTGCTTTACCAGGTCTGGCATTATTAGATTTTCTTTCAGGTTTTGAGATGGCGATCCTGGTAGATGCTGTGCTTGGCGGCCCATGCATTGTGCCGGGATCGCTTCTCCTTTTTAACCCCGCAGACCTGGAGTCATTCTCATCTGCGGCTGGATCGGCTCACGGCTGGGGGGTGGCTGAAACGCTCAAGCTGGCCGAAACCCTCGGGCGTGATGATATTCCGAATCAAATCAGAGTGCTTGGAATTGCAGCCGCCCAGGTTGATTTGGGTTTAGAAATGTCTCCGGAAGTCCAGGCGGCTGTTCCGGCTGCGGTGGAAAAGCTGCAGGAATTAGTGGCGGAAATGATCGGGGAGTAGGCTATAGTTAGTTTCCCAGCTTCTCAGAAATCATTTTCAGCGATACATCGTATCTGAAAGCGGTATTGCGATGCCCGCCTTCGAATGCCTCGAAGAAGTGGGGAATCTGGTGCTCGATCAATCTTTGGGTGAAGATCCGCGCCCCGTACAGTAGATTCTCTTCGTCAAACAATCCGCAGTCAAGATAAAGCAGTTTCAGGCTGCAGAGGGCCTCAAGATGATCAGCCACCAGATTGATCGGGTCATGCGCCAGCCAGCGCGCCCAGACCTCCTGCTTGAGCTCACCGGTGAAGGAGTCAAAGGGCAGGTCGAAGCCCCAGGGCGAATCGGGGTTGGGGGAGTAGCAGCTAGCCATCGCCGCCATCGCCAATGCGTAGAATGATACCCCTTTTGCCAGCATCCCTGCGGGGTCAGCGAGCAGCTCGCTGAAGCCCTGCTCTCCAAATTTGTCGTAGAAGCGGAGGAATTTTGGGATGTCCTGGCGGTAGACCAGGTCGAAGTTGAGGTCAGGGGCATGGGCAGCGACCAGTCCGAAGGTATCGGGGTGTGAGATTCCCAGGCGAAGGGCGCCGTACCCGCCTGAGGAATGTCCCAGCAGGGCGCGTTGCTCGCGCGCTGCGATTGTCGGGAATTTCCCGTCGATCTGCTCCACTAATTCAAGGATATGGCTCATGTAATTCCCCGTAGCTGAAGAATCGAGATACTGTGAGCCGCCGTAACGCGTACTGGCATCAGGCATCACCACGATCATCGGCTCAATTTCACCGCTGGCGATTAACCGGTCCATCCGTTCCGGGAAATTCTCTTCCCACAGGCTGTCATTCAACAGCTTGAGACCACGGGCAGCAAAGGCGGTCAGCAGGTAAATCACCGGATAGCGCCGGGCGGGCTTCTGGTCAGCAGAATATGGCAGGTACACAGGCACTCTTCGGAGGTGAGGGTCGCCTAATGGGTTCCCTGCCAGGGCCTTGCTGTCAAATTCCTTGATGATGATTTGTGAGTTCGCCATAGAAAATTCCTCGGTTTTTATTTGAGAACGCAAGCATTCTCTTTAACGGTTGAGCAGGTAACTGCCTATAGTTTTATTATACAGAGTTTGCCGCCTTTATGTATTTCCTTTCATGCTAAAATGGTCTCCATAGGAGAAATTTAATGGAGTCTGAGAAACCAATCCCTAACTGGCTCACCTGGGCGCGGGATATCCAGGGGATCGCCCAGACAGGTCTGCACTTTGCCGCTGAAGAGTACGACATTGAACGATATTTAAAGCTGCAGCAAATTGCCGCTCACATGGTGGCTTATGCTGCTGAATTGGATAAAGATAAAGTCGTCGAAATATTCCAGTTAGGCGAAGGGTATGCGACTCCCAAGGTGGATGTGCGCGGCGCAGTCTTTAACCAGGCGGGTGAGCTTTTGATGGTCCGCGAGAAGATGGACGGCGGCTGGACCCTTCCCGGAGGCTGGGCTGATCTGGGGGATGTCCCTTCTGAGGCTGCTGAACGAGAAGTATTGGAAGAGGCTGGCTACCAGGTCAAAGCCCGCAAGCTGGTTGGGGTTTATGATGCCAATCGGCTTGGGAAAATGCAG
>JBDLJU010000189.1:0-6022 GCA_039714215.1 Chloroflexota bacterium
CCAGAGATCACCGCGACGTGGCCGGGCAGCACAATCTGCTTCTTGCTGACTTTGTCAGCGACATTGAACTGCTTGACGTCTTTTGCGACCCGTTCGGCGTCAAAATTGCCCGCCGCCCAGGCGGTCAGCACGCTCATTCCATCGGCGTCAGAGACCAACAGCCAGCCAGGAATTCCAGAGCTTTCCAATTCGTTGGCAACGCTGAAGTAGGTGATGCTGAAGTTGGTGGTAACCATCAGCGGGGATTCGGGGGTTGGGTTGTTGATCTCGTACAGACCGGGCTGAACCTGGATCGGTTTTTGCGGGTCAGTGAAGATGTTTTCACGCAGTACCAGCAGTGAATAGATCGTTTCTTTTTTGAATGTGTCCATCACGATGAAGCTGGAGTATTTTGCGACAGCCTGTGCGCTGAGCGCTACTTCGAGGTCGGGATCATCTGTGTCGCAGGGGAATGAGATGATCGGGAAACCGAGCGGGCGGAAGTTCTTGATCAATGCCAGGCGGCGAGAGACTGTGTTCTGCAGCAGGCTGGTGCTGAAGTCTCGTCCGCTGGGGGCGAGTACCAGATCAGCAATACCTTTGTCTTTGATCTTTTGGGTCAGGTCCGCAATCTCTGCTAATGAATCGGCTTTTACAGCCAGGCTTGCTTTGTGGGCAGCCGCGAGATCGCTCATCGCTTCCCAGTTGTCTGGGTCAGCGGCATAGATCAGGGGGGCTTCGCCTTCAAGCACCTTTAGACCTTCAGCAATCACATCCGGATTGGATGAAATCAAGATCAAGGGCTTGCTGCTGGAGGCGCGGACTGCCTGGACTGCTTTGGCAAATGCCGCGCCGTCATCGGAGGTCGCGTTGACCGCGAAACCGTCAACAAACAGATCGATTCCAACGTAATTGACGTTATAGCCGTCAATCTCTTTGACACGATCTTTAATCGCAGCTTCATCCTCACTGTCTTTCACTCTGAAGAAAAAGCCAGGTTTGTTGTAAAAGGTTTTCTCGTGGCGGTATAAGACCACCTCATTCCCGACTTTAACTTCACTGTCTTTGGATTTGAGGGTGATTAATCTTACCGGCGGTTCTGAGGAGGCGGCAAGCAAAGTTTGTGCCTCTTCACTGACATGTGGACAGGCGGATAGTTCAACCTGCTTGGCAGCCAGTTTCAAGGCAAAAGCCATACAGGTCGGAAACTCGCAGTCTTTGCAGTTTGTTTTTGGGAGCAGTTTGTAAATTTCAATACCAGATAATGCCATTTTTTTCTCTCTCTAACGTCTGGTTAGTTATTGATCGAAGCGCTGCTTCGATACGGAAAGCTCTGGAACTTTGAGCTTAGTTTTTCATTCAGGTCGCTTACGTGATTTCTGGAACGGTCAGCAGGCTGTCAATCACCTTCTTCACCCGCTTGAGACTTTCGGGGTGGCGAAGGACGAGGATATCAGCGCCGGCTTCAAGCAGCGATGTAGCGGTGACGGTTTCCCAGGTGATCCCGCGTTCGAGCCAATCGCCCCACGCTTCGGGAACATCCTCGCCAACTTTCGCTTCTTTTGTTTTCCAGGTTTCGTGTCCCACAACCACGATCATTGGTGATTGGGTCATCCCGTCGCCGCGCAGGGCAGCCAGGCGGAGACGTTCCATCACGGAATATCCGTATTCAATGCCGTATCCGAGCGCACCAACGGTTGGATCCATCAAGATGCGGTCGAAGGGCAGGCCGGTATCTTTGATCAGGATGTTGAGCTGTTTGGAAAGGTTGACATCCATTGGGGCGCGCCCGATCACGAGGTGACCATTGGCCATCGCCGAAGCAGCGATCGTGCGGTAGTTCTTGTCTTCGCAGAGACCGAGCACCACGCGTTCTCCCACACAGGCATCTGATACTGGGACGATCAGTTCGTTGTCCAGCTCAGCCTGTCCAGGACCAACAATGATCAGGGGAAGATCGCTGGCAGCCAGAACAGCCTTGGCAGCAGCAACTGCGTTGTCTGGTGTGTTCGGTTTACCGTCTTTGCCGGTCAGGCCGAGGGTGAGCACCAGCAGGTCGGCGCCGGCTTCCTGTGCCGCCGCGGCCCATTTGCCGGGGTCATTGAGGACATCTCCCCAGGTCTCGTGCAGCAGCGGAGACCAATCCTCGGGAAAGCTGTCTTTAATTTCGAGTGCGATTACCGGTTTGTGCGGGGTTTCTGCTTCAAAATGAATGTAAGGCATCGTCTTTGCCCCGCCAACGGTAAGTGTCTTGCCCCGCGTGCCGCCATCTGCCGCGGTGGCACCCAGTGTAATTTCTTGCACACTGCCACTCCATGAGTCTTTTGGAAATTCTAAAGCCATATGTTTATCTCCTTATGTCAGTCAAGATGGGAGTTCTGGTTTTGCTCACGCTGCTTGTCGCGTCTCTCGTAGAACATTTCCAAAGGCGCTTTACGCTCGGCTCGGATCCCGAGGTCGTTGTGATCTTCAGGATTTTCTGAAGCGAGGTATTTGAGGAAATGCCGATAAGCGAGCTGTGCTGCCGGGTATTCGATTCCACCGGCGCGGTGAGTAAGGAAAAACACCCTGACATCTTGATCCTGCATGAGCTGTGCTGCAGCAGTTAGCGGGATGTCAGGGGGAATTTGGGGAATTCCATCTTGCATAATATCTTCAGCGGTTAGCTGTTTGTGGTTCGGGTTCGTGTACGCATTTACTAATTCACTCCGGCCTACGATACCAACGGCATGACCATCATGATCGAGCACAACCACTGCTTCAAGTTCCTTTTCCAAGAGCGCCTGAGAGATCACCTGGATTGAGGTTGTCGGGCTGCAGGTGAGCACCCCGACAGTCATCAGGTCTCGGACGAGCTTGGGTTGGGTAGGTTGTTCTTCAGTCATTGTTTCATGTCGTTTCTGGCAGCGCAGGCCGGGTAGTTTGATCGAACTACGTTGGATTGTTAGAACATCGAGTCCATCGTGAGTGCGGGGTGGTTGTGCTCTTCAAGGTGCGCCATCAATTCTTCGACGGTGGTGACTGAACGTTCATCAGCGATGCGTTCAATCAGCTCGGGGTCGCCTTCACGTTCCGCTACGATTGCGAGTTCCTCAGCCATGCTTTCTTTGAGGACGCTGCTCATCCAAACGATGCGTTTAAAGCCTCCGTCGGCGGAGATGAACTTGGGGCTGGCGAGGTAGTATTTGCCAACGCCCATCACGCCGGGGGTTTGAATCCCGCCGCCAGCCATGCCGGCCAGTGTCGAGAAAGTCATCCCCACAGGGGTCATGCTCGAGTCTTCGCGGTTGACCACAATCACGCCGTTGGCTTCTGGGACGAGCATTACAATGCACTCGAAACAACCGCAGGCTGTCATCGGGTTTTCCATGATTGAATACATCGCGATCTCTTCAACCACGCCATGGGATCCGGATTTGGCATAATCATTGGTGCCTGTCCAGTAACCTTTGTCGGTGTCGACCGGTTTGCCCAGCTTGATCGGCTGGTTGGGACCGGTGGGGTTGATGCTGAAGGAAGCTTTGCAGTCCAGCCAGTTGTAGGCGCCGCACAGTCCCAGGCGTTCTGGACTGACGATGCAGACGTGGTCTGGCGCAAATGATTGGCAGAGGGTGCAGGAGTAGAATTCATCCACAGCATTGTCGGTGAGGTCTTCCAGGCGTTTGTTGCGGTAGGAGTAAGCTTCTCGGGCTTTACCCAGCCATTCTTCCATCTGCTCGGGGTCGGTGAACATGGTAACCTGTACCTTATCCACAATTGCCCCAAAGTCTGAATGGAAGCGGGCGTGTAAGATCTTTCCAAAGTGCTCCAGGTTAAAGCCTTTCTCCACGGCGTTGTGTGACACGCGGATCCAGGTGATGTCTCGCTGACCGATATGCTGGATGCCGGAAGCGCCGTTCACAAAATAGTGGATCTGGCGCTCAAGCACAGGCTCAAAGTCTTCCTGCATTTGGCGTCCGGCAACCTGGACTACAATGCCAAGGTCCATAGAACCTGCGTCATCGATATCTTCAAATCCTGGTCCTACCACTTCGATCTTGCCGTCAGTGACCTCTTCAAGGTCTGCCATGTAGAGGTATTCGTAGGCTCGAGATTTCTTGCCGCCGAATTCCACGCGCATGTCCGCCCGGCGAACAACTTCGCCCTCAAAGGCAGAGCCGTAAGGTACCGGCACGGGCACATCGGCGATCTGTACTTTGACGCCGCGCACCTCGATGCATTTTTGCACCAGGCGTTCGGCGCGTTCAAGGTCATCGGCGCCTTCAATCTCATTGAAAGGCATGCTGACGACGTGTTCGTATTGGGTCACGCCGGTAGGTAGGATTTCGGGGATCACGGTATCTGCAATCACCGGGAAGCCAAAGTTGATCGCTCCAGCGGCAGCCGCATACTTGAGATCATCGACCTCGCCGAGGGCCAACACGAAAGCAAAGACGCGCTCGCGGTTGTACATCAGATTCTCGCGAGCCTGGCCGGGCTTGAGACCGCCAAAGGTCAGACCGGAGCGGGTGGCGAATCCTAAAGCGTAGATCGCGCTGATTGTGTCGGTTCCGAAAGGTACGGTGTAAGTATCGTAGCCCAGCTCGAAGTTTTCTTCCTGGAGCTGATCGATGATGCTGCGTCCGTTGACATTTCCGCACAGGAATGTGAGGATGTTGCGGCGCTGAAGCTCTCGGACGATCTTCACGGCAACTTCGTTCGATTTGGCTGCGCCGACAATGGCGGCGAAGCCAGGCATGCGTCCGTCAACCAGCTGGATCCCCCAGGAGCGCAGCTGGATGTCATCGATCGCGCCGTTGAGCCGGTCGGTGAGTCCGCCTTCGGTCGAGCCGTTGTAGACCGTCCCGCCGGAAAGTTCAAATCCTGGGTAGGGTTCGGGCTGCAGGCCGTACACATGACGAACTGCTTCGATCGTTTCAGCGGCAAACAAGGTCGCCATCCCGCCGTCCAGAGTTTCACCCAGGTAGGGCGTCCACTTGGAGGTTGCGGGAGTTGGATGGAGCAGCTGGCGGGCGTGAGTCATTACCTCTTTGAGCTGGCCGAGGTTTTCTACCGCAATCTCGGTCATCCCGTAAATCAAGGGGAGGTAATAGGCGGTATTTGGGAATGCAACCGGATGGTCCGGTCCTTTTTCACTGATTGCCTTGTTGAGCATGAGATCTGCTTCTGCAACAAGGGCGTTGGCGCCACGCAGGGCGCGAGTAGCAATATATTTAGACATTATCTGCCTCCACTAATCCGTCTCGCCGTAAAGCGCTGCCTGGCGCTCTTCGATGGGTAGTTCTTCAAGGGCCAGCATTCGGGCGTCTCCGCTTTTACCGAATTTGGCAGGATCGTATTCCGGTAAACCGAGGTCGGCACGTTTTTTGTCAATATGTTCCAGGGTTTTGCGGATCATTTCATCGGGGTCCGGTTCGAACTCCAATTTTCCGCCGTACAGCTCTTCCCAGCCATTGATCAAATAATCTGCGACGATATCGCTTTCTGAAACTTTGTCGGGCATGCCGCTGACTGGAGATGTTCCGCCGAAAAGGACATAAGCGCCCGAGGCGACACAGTAGGTGCCGATGGAGAGCGCTTTTTCGCTCATCCATTCAGGGGCAAGACCGACTGCAGGAACCTGGTCAATATCATCGCCGAGGCCGCCTTCTTCCACCATCTGAGTGAGTACAGTCAGAATCCGGGTGTTGTCTACGCAGGAACCCATGTGAAGTACCGGGGGAATTCCGACGGTTTCACAAATTTCTTTCAATCCGGGGCCTACCTGATCCAGGCCAGCTTCACCAAGCAATTGGCCTTTCTTGGCCGAGGCGATTGCGCCGCAGCCGGTTTCAACGATCAGCACATCGTGCTTGAGCAGTTCTTCGGTGACCTTGACGTGCAGGTAGTCGTGCTGGCTGCGGGGGTTGTTGCAGCCGACCACGGCAGCCACGCCGCGAATTCTTCCGGACATGATCGCATCGTTTAAGGGGCGGAAAGAAGAGCGATAGCTGCCGCCGAGCATGTAGTTAATGTATTCATGAGAGAACCCGGGAACCAGTTC
>JBDLJU010000190.1:0-5989 GCA_039714215.1 Chloroflexota bacterium
CATAGGCTGGAGGGATCATTATTGAGCATGTTATTTCTACATCCAAGAATTGAAAAATAGGATTCGTAGGGGCGGTTCGTGAACCATCCCAGGGCGACCCTGATCAACCTAACGGTTGATTTGTCACCCCTAAATGAGTTTGAGTTGGAGGATAGCTAGATTTTCATCCAGTGACCAAACCAACCCCTGGATGCGGTCAACATTTAACCATTGCAATATCCATCGCGCGGGACAGGCAGGCCTCTCCCGCAGCACGTGTCCGATCAACCATGACTGGTAGGGGCGTGCGGTGCACGCCCTATACAATCCGCTTCCCTACCGCTCCCCGACCAGATTTCTCTCTCCAAATAGCGATCCATCGTTCAAGCGGCTCGTTAAACGCGGGATACAACAGCGTACATCGTACGAAGGTACAAGGCTTGCCAATATAAAAGGGCGATGACCACTGGAGAGAGCTGACATATACTTTGATAGTCAGAAAGACATACTTAGTAATATTTTTTAGAATCGGATAATTTGTTACGATTTAGTATCTAACAAAATTCTAAACCACTTTTTGCTCGGAGGAAAAAATGGAAAAGAAAACGGCAATTAAAATCGAGGGACTGCACCGCTACTACGATGACATACAGGCTGTACGCGGCGCTTCCCTGGAGATTGAAGAGGGCATGATCTTCAGCCTGCTCGGTCCCAACGGCGCCGGAAAATCGACCACCATCTCAGTGATCGCCGGGCTGCTCCAGCCCACCGAGGGTGAAGTTGAAATCATGGGGTACCCGGTCAGCACCGATGCGCAGCAGGCCAAGAAATTCATCGGGGTCGTCCCCCAGGAAATCGCACTGTATGATGACCTCAGCGGGCGGGAAAATTTGCTCTTCTGGGGCCGGATGTATGATCTCAGCGGAGATGAATTACAGACCCGGGTCGATCAAATCCTGGATCTGGTCGAGCTCAGCGACCGCCAGAAAGATAAGGTCGAGAAGTATTCCGGCGGGATGAAACGCCGCCTGAATCTTGGGATTGCCCTGCTGCACGAACCCGAAATTGTGATCATGGATGAGCCCACTGTGGGGATCGACCCGCAGAGCCGCCGCAAAATCCTCGACAGCGTCAAAGCGCTCAACAAGGCTGGGATGACCGTGCTGTATACCACCCACTATATGGAAGAAGCGCAGGAGCTTTCTGACCAGATCGCGATCATGGACCAGGGCGAAATCATCGCCAGGGGTACCAATGACGAACTGGTCAAGATCGTCGGTGAGTACGACCGGGTTGAACTGGTCTTCAGCAGTGAGCTGCCCGCGAAAGTCAATTCCTGGGATACGCTTCCGGGGGTCAGCCAGGTGACCATTGAAGGTCAGTATGCCAACCTCCTGGTCGAGGATGCCAACCTGGTGCTCCCCAAGCTGTTCGAGTCCGCCGGCAAAGCCAATTTACAGATCACCGCTGTAAATATCTTCGAACCGAACCTGGAAACTGTCTTCCTGCACCTCACCGGCCGCGCCCTGCGCGACTGAGGAACTAACCATGAAAATACTTTATATTGCCTTCAAAGACATCACCCAGTCTTTTCGCAGCTTCCTGGCAATTGCGATGATGTTCCTCGTGCCGATCCTGATCACCGGGATGTTTGCCCTGCTGTTTGGGGGAGGCGGCGATGATGACACAGCCACGATCGAGCTGCCGGTTACCCCGGTACAAATCGTTAATTTAGACCAGGGCGAGCTTGGGAAGATCCTCGTTGATCTGATCAGTAGTGAAAACTTTACCGAACTGCTGGCGGTAACCACTGCCGAGTCTGCTGATGCTGCCCGCAGTGCGGTCGACGACCAGCTCGCTGATGCTGCAGTGATCATCCCTGCAGACCTGAGCGCTTCGCTGTATACACCTGGCGCCCAATCTGAGATCGAGATCTACCAGGATCCAACTCTGACCCTCGGACCAGGAATTGTCACCACAATCATCACCCAGTTTAGCGATGGTTTCTCCGGCTCAACGATTGCGGTTGAGGTGGTCAGCCAGCAGTTGACTGAAGCTGGGATCACCCTCTCCAGAGAACAAATCATGGAGATCATCACCCAATATCAGCTGGTCTTTGAGGACTACACTACTCAACAAGATGCCCTGAGGATTGAAGCCCCCAGCGGAGAAGCACGAACCAATCAAGGCGTCGCCGGGATCCTCTCAATGGTGATGGGAGGGATGATGATTTTCTATGCTTTCTTCACCGCGACGAATGCCGCCAACTCGCTGCTCACTGAGGAAGAAAACCTCACCCTGGGACGGATGCTGACCACCGCTACCTCTCCGGTGGAGATTGTCACCGGTAAGCTGGTTGCCGCGGCGATGATGGTCTTTGTGCAGATTATCGTACTGCTGGCCTTTGGGCACCTCGCTTTCGGGATCGACTGGGGCAAGCCGTGGATGCTGGGCCTCTTCGTAATTGCGATCACCCTTGGCGCGGTCACCTTTGGGTTATTTGCCATCTCGTGGGCAAAAGACCGCAAGCAAGCCAGCCTGATCGTCGGCGCGGGGGTCACGATCACCGGAATGCTGGGGATGTCCAGCATTTTCATGCTCAACTCACCAAACCCCAGCCAGACAATCAACACGCTCTCGCTATTGGTCCCCCAGGGCTGGGCAAACCAGGCGCTGATCCATATTATGGATGGTTTCTCAACCCCGGATGCGTTGATCAGCCTGCTCGGACTGCTGGTTTACAGCCTGGTGATGTTCACAATTGGATACAAACGCTTTATGAAGCGTTTTGCGTAGGAGAAAAATGATGCGAATCTTAGCATTAGCAGGCAAAGACCTGAAACAGCTTTTCCAAAATAAACAAACGATCCTCTTTATCCTGGTGATGCCGGTAATCTTTACCATCCTGTTTGGCTTCATGTTTGGCGGGACCTCAGGAGGGATCGTTGAAGACCCCCGACTGCCGGTAATGGTTATCGATCTCGACCAGAGCGCTTACAGCCAAACCGTTTTAGACTTGATCGAGGTCTCAACAGCCATTCGCCCGGTGCTCGATGAAGAACAAGGAGAAAATCAATTGCGCGCTGAAGTCCAGGATGGGCACCTGCCCGGTTTGGTGATCATCCCGGAGGGTTTCATGGCACAGCTCACCAGCCAGGAAATACCCACAATCACCATTGTTGAGAATGAGGACGCGATCGCGGTGAATCTGATCATCGAAAACGAAGTGAGGACCGCCTACAACCGGATGGTTAACGCCGCCCTGACCGCGGTATTCAGCCAGCAAGCTTACCAGGAGAGCACCAATTTCGCTTCCGAAATTGAGCAGCAAGCTTACCATCAAGCCAGCATCGAACTCGTGCTGCTGGGCTGGGAGACACCCCCTGTTGAGACCCGGGTTACCAAGGCAAATCCTGTGGAGACAGATACCGCTGGAAACCCCCTTGGTGAGAATGCCTTCTCGCAGGCCTCTCCGGCAATGATGGCGCAGTTTGCGATTGCCGGGTTGATCGGGGCGGCAGAAATGCTGGTCTCCGAGCGGCGCTCCCGGACAATGTCCCGGATGCTGACCACCCGGATTTCCAAGACTGGGATCCTCCTCGGTCACTACCTGGCAATCTTTACGATGATCTTCCTTCAGCTGATCGTCCTGGTACTCTTTGGCCAGTTTTTTCTCAAGCTGAACTACTTCGGTCAACCGTTAGCTACCCTGGCGCTCATCACTGTCACTGCGATGGCCACGGGAGCAATGGGATTGTTGATCGGCGCTTTGGCGAAAACTTCCGACCAGGCGGTGATCTTATCCCTGACCCCAATGTTCATTTTCTCTGGATTGGGTGGTGCATGGTTGCCCCTGGAGTTCACCAGCGAAACTGTACAGGCAATCAGCAAGTTCACGCCGGTCGCATGGACAATGCAGGGATTTAAAGATGTTTTAATCCGTGGGGCAGGGCTGGCAGAAGTCAGTCAGCCGCTGCTTGCACTGCTCGGATTCACAGTGGTGTTCTTTGCCCTCGCAGTCTGGCGTTTTCGTTTCGAAGGTGAGTAATTTTACGAAAACCTGGGTTTATCTACAATATTTGAGGAAATCTGTATTGGAGAATATCCAAATTTGTTTGATAATAAACCCGTAAAGAAAAACTCCTTTGCGATACTCCGAATAATTACTTTCCCCTCAATAAAACAAACCCGGTGTGCCGGGTTTGTTTTATTGACAGAACGAACTACGATCATAAAAGAGCCAGAGGGTTTGAAATCCCTCTGGCTCTGATTTTTTAATTTTTCTGTGGTGTTTACGGGTAAAGCAAACCGAGCAGCTCACCATTCCCCAGACCGGCGGATTGATTGGCACCCAACACCGGATCCAACGGCATGGCAGGATCAGGCGCCCAGATCACAAAGATCGAATCCGGTCCGCTGACCGGCCTGAGAGACAAGCCCAGAACATGGTTGTCGACCCACTTCATCGGCGGGAGGACGTATGAAGGCTGCACGCCGCCCAGCAAGCTAGAAAGCGAACTAAGCTCAGCATTGACCAGGCTGGTACCGTCAATCTTGGCCACTCGCACGCGCCATGTGGCTTCCATCGGGCTGGGCCCAAAAGTCTCCAACCAGGCAACATACTGGTTATCGGGAGAAAATGCCACCCAGCCGCCAAGATTTGTGGGCTGGTCAAATGTCAGCACGACCTCCTGACAGGTAATCAGGTTTTTAAGTGTAATTGACCCGGTTGCCTGACTGGGGTTATTCCCCGCCCCTGCTTTATACGCTACCCAGGTTTGATCGGGGGAAAATCCAGCGATGACCGTATCAGCGGATAAGTAGGTGGTCACTGTTGAATCCAGCAAATTGAAATAAAATAACCCTTTAAACGGCTCAAAGTTGATATTGCCGATCCCATACATTGAAGCAGTGTACCAAATTCCCTGGGCTGCACCTCCAGAAAATTTTACGCCCAGTGGGTAGATCACATAGCCATCCCCTTCATCACGGGCCATCAGCGCTGATGCCGTGCCTGCACTCGCATAATTGGTGCCGTATAGGTAGCTGATCCACCCGCTTGCCCCCGATGAGTTCAGCGTGTAGGTAATAAATTGCTGCCCTTCTGCTCCGGTGACAATCACCATCTGGGGCACATCTGCCAGGTTGCTGATCGCATTGTTCACGTTCAGCCGCAATTTTTCTCCTCCCGAGATCAACGAGTGGTAGACAATCGGCAGGTTGGGGAATCCTGCTGTATTCCCGCCGGCAAGATGCACCTGGTTGGTGTCCACCCAGGCGAGGTCGGTCAGATTCTTGGTGCCGATCAAATTTCCCTGGAAATCAAGGAAAGAAACGACATCCGGATTGGCAGTCTCGGCAATCCCCACACCGACCGGCAGGCTGAGCACCTGAGCGCCCGGATGCAGCGGCTGGCAGTTTGGAGCTGGGGGTTGGGTTACCCCGGGGTCAGGGGTATTTTCCTCGGGAACCTGTCCTCCCGCCATGGCGGTCAGAGTGGCCGATGATGAGGTTGCCACAATCTCTTCGGAGGTTAAACCGCCATTGTTTGGCGTATTAATGCATGCCAGCGTTAAAACCAGCAGCACTGAAATAAGACCGATTATTTTTTTCATTACAGCACCTTTCGTTAGATAGCCGGGCACCTTGCATCCTCGAACTATTTTAGGCACCCAATTTATTGTTCCCTTGCAATCTAGAACACTCTTCCATTATACATAAATTTCTGCCGATAGCCGGTTAAAATTTTAATCGACTGTTTAAAACCGTAAAATTTGCTGGTTTTTTGAGTTTTTTCCGGTTTTTTCATCAAGCACCACCCTGGAAATCTTGAATTTTGATCAATTAAATCCTATATAATTCTACACAAAATATTATGGAATTCTATCAAAATCTACATTGCATGAATGATCGTATCCGGGTAAAGTTGTCGGGGTAAGCGTTAGCTGTTTATTTATATTTGTCCATAGCCGAATATTTTGGAGCCGTATGACCATAAAAAGAATTCAAC
>JBDLJU010000191.1:0-5936 GCA_039714215.1 Chloroflexota bacterium
TTTAATGTCATTCCGAACAGCCGCAGGCTGGAGGAATCATTATTGCGATTGTTAATCACGCAGGCTTGTTCTAACTACAATCGCTATAATGATTCTTCGTTCTCTCGCTGTGCTCGCTCTCTCAGAATGACGTTAAAGAAGGTTATTTGTTTAATGTCATTCCGAACAGCCGGAGGCTGACTGCTTGTTTATCAGCAGCGGAATCATTGTTGCGATAATTTATTATCTCAGCTTGTTCCAAGTTCTAACGCTGCAATGATTCCTCCACATCTCGCTTCGCTCGCTGTGTTCGGAATGACGTTAAAGGAAAGGTTGTTTTTTAATGTCATTCCGATCGCCCGCAGGGCGGAGGAATCATTATTGCGATTGTTAATCACACAGGCTTGTTCTAACTACAATCGCTAATATGATTCTGCTGCTTGTCACCAAGCAGTGCTCCCTCGCTTCGCTCGCTGTGTTCGGAATGACGGTATAGAATTCTACCGCTTCTCCGGCAGCACCTTGATGCACTCCCCGCGCTTGACCTGGAAATTATCAAAGTCCCGGGCGATCAGCGTATTCGGAAAAATTGCCTGGGCTTCCTTGCGCACATCACGCTCGCGGTAGCGGCGAGAGAGATGCGTCAAAATCAGCTGCCCCACCCCGGCATCCTTGGCCAGCTGGGCAGCCTGGGCAGCAGTGAGGTGCGCAAAATCCTTCGCCATTTCCGCCTCTTCCTCCAGGTAGGTCGCCTCAATCACCAGCGTATCGACCCCCTGGCAATACTCCAGGATGTTATCCGTGCGTCCGGTATCCCCAACATGGGCCAATCTCGTCCCGGCTTTCTCTTCCCCAAGAACCTGATCCGGTTTAATCACCGTGCCATCCTCAAGAGTAATTTCGTTGCCGTTAACCAGGTTGCGTCGCTGGGGACCATGCGGTACGCTCAGGGCATCCGCTTTTTCTGCCAGGAACGGGCGGCGGGCTTTCTCCTCGAACAAATACCCAAAACAATCCGGGCCGCGGTGGCTGACCGAGAAAGCGGTCACCGTGAAATCTTCTTCATCGAAGATCACGCTCGGACCAATCTCCTGCAGTTTGATATCAATCTGGCTCTTGGTCGGATGCACGATCTGCACGCCGTAAAGCAGGTTGTTGATCCGCTCTAAAGCATATTTACCCCCAAAAATCGAGACCTCCTCAATTGTCTCCCAACGGGAAAAAGTCGAAAACAGCCCCGCCAGCCCGAGAATGTGGTCCAGGTGGCCGTGGGTGATCAAAATATTGTTCAAGCGCTTGAAGCCGATTCCCGATTTCAAGATCTGACGCTGGGTGCCTTCACCACAGTCAATCAGAAAGCGGTGTTCGTTATGTTTGATCACTTGAGCGGACAACCCGCGGTGAATTGAGGGAGCCGATGCAGAGGTGCCTAGAAAAATAATTTCGAACAAGAGATTTCCTTAATTAAAGATTTGGTTCAGTTGAATTGTACCCCAGTTAAGCTCACCAGAAATGATCGTAATCTCTATATCTTCGCACAAATCTTGCACAGAACAGATATGCTATAATGGCAATGTCCCATTGATCAACTTACTCCAAGTGGATGGTACCATGGCAAAATCAAAATCCCGCAAGAAAAAAAGCCAGCCGAAAGCCCTCACGGTTATTTCCAAGGCGTTCAGCAGACCGGGGAAGAAATCCAGCTCCCGGTCTTCCAGCCGAAAAAAATCAGCTCAAGTCTCCGGCGGAATGTCGCTGGACCGCAAGCTCGATCTCATTGGCGTTGGATTAATCGTGGTCGGTGCGCTGATCTTAATCGGACTGCTCACTGCTCAACAAGGTGCGCTCGCCGGCATGTTCATGGGGTTCCTCTCGGTCGCCATCGGCTGGGGGATATTTGTTTTCCCCCTGGTGTTGATCTTCGTTGGAGCCTGGCTGGTCGCCCGAGATTTTGAAAATGTTCCCCGCCTGGCCACAGAACGTCTCATAGGTCTGGTACTGCTCTTTTTTCTACTGCTGATGATTTTGCACCTTTCGGCTTCACCCCCGGGGCGGGATGCCGCCAACCTGGTCGCGGAGAGCGGGCAGGGCGGAGGGAAAATTGGCGGATGGATGATGGTCTTTTTCGAGGAAGGTCTCGGCACCATCGGCCTGATCGTGGTGATGATTGGTTGGATGCTGATCTCCCTGGCGCTGACCTTAGACCGCTCGATCATCGAATTGTTCAGCTGGGTCCCGCCTCTGGTGCTCCGCCTGCAGGACTGGTGGGATGACCGGCAGGCAGTCCGCCGGGAAATGCGTGCGCCTGCAGCAGCAATCCCCGCCCCAGAAGCATATACACCCCCTGCCCCAATTGAAGAAACCCAGCCTTCCGAGGTTGCTCAGGCTGAAACCCAACCGTCAACTGCAGAAAGTGGCGAACAGCTTTCCCCGCTTGCCCAGGCAGTTATCGAACGCCATGACTGGGTGCTGCCCAAAACCGAAGATTTGCTCGATGAAGGCGTTGAAGTCGCCTTTAACGACGATTACGACCGACAGCGGGCAAAACTAATTGAAGAAACTCTGGCTTCATTTGGCGCTCCCGCCACCGTGGTAGAGATTAACCGCGGACCCACAATTACCCAATTTGGCGTCGAACCAGCCTTTATTGAATCTCGCAGCGGACGCACCCGCGTGCGGGTGAACAAAATTGCCGCTCTCGCCGATGATCTCTCCCTGGCCCTGGCAGCCCAACGCATTCGCATCCAGGCCCCTGTCCCCGGGAAAGGCTACATTGGCATTGAAGTCCCCAACGAAAAGATCTCGGTAGTTGCCCTGCGCGATGTAATTGAGACCCAGGCATTTAAAAAGATCAAATCTCCGCTGCGTTTTGCCCTGGGACAAGATGTCGCCGGGAATGCAGTATCCGCTGACCTGGCGGCGATGCCCCACCTGCTGGTAGCCGGCGCAACCGGCTCCGGAAAATCTGTGTGCGTCAACGCGATCATCGCCTGCCTGATGCTCAACAACACGCCAGAGACACTGCGCTTCATTATGGTTGACCCCAAACGCGTTGAACTGACCGGCTATAACGGCATACCCCACCTGCTCGCTCCGGTGGTCACGGACATTGAACGCGTTGTCGGTGTGCTGCAGTGGGTCACCCGTGAGATGGACAGCCGCTACCAAAAATTTGCCGACCTCGGCGCCCGCAATATTGTTGACTATAACAAACGCGCCGAAGCCCAGGAGATCAAACAGCTGCCCTACCTTGTACTGGTGATCGATGAGCTGGCCGATATGATGATGGTCGCCCCCGACCAGACCGAACGGCTGATCACCCGCATGGCTCAGCTGGCGCGGGCAACCGGCATCCACCTGGTGATCTCCACCCAGCGCCCATCAGTAGATGTGGTCACCGGTTTGATTAAAGCGAATTTCCCTGCTCGAATTTCATTCGCAGTCGCCTCCGGCACCGACAGCCGGGTAATCATTGACCAGCCCGGCGCTGAACGCCTGCTCGGACGCGGCGATATGCTCTTCCAGGCGCCTGACGCGCCTGCCCCCGCCCGCCTGCAGGGTGTCTTTGTCTCCGACCAGGAGCTGCTCCGTGCAGTGCAGTACTGGCGCGGGCAAGCCGGCACAGCCCCGGGCGGTGAAACTGCCCTGGGTACCACCGCAGACGCCGCCCCCGCTGGCATCCCCCTGAAGCAAATGCCGATCTGGGAAGAGATGAAGGAACAGGAAGCAAAAGACGATATTTACGACACCGCCGTCGACCTGGTGCGTAGAAACAGAAAGGCATCGATCTCAATGCTGCAGCGCAAGCTGCGGATTGGCTATACCCGGGCAGCCCGTTTAATTGAGCAAATGGAAGAAGAAGGGATCGTCGGTCCGCCCACCGAAGGCTCTAAACCGCGCGAGGTGCTCGATTACGGTGAAGAGCTTGACCCGCTCGGGAACCTGTAAACCCCAGGTCATCGAAGCGATTAAAACAAAAATAATATCGAGAAGCGTACGCCTCAATATTTTCAAATCCCCAGCCAGAGGCTGGGGATCACAATTTAATTGAAAGTTGCCGAGAGCTAATCAGATATTCTTCGGGTAGTTGAATGGTTGTGAGCTTTCACGTTCAACAATTAAAGTTACCTGATAATCTTTGCTTCCTCCACCCGCCTCAGGATATGGATCTAATCGCAGCAGCCTCAGGCTTAATCCATCCCCCAACTCCGCCGCATTTTGGTCGCCTTCCAGCAGCTTGCCAATCGTTAGCGTAAATTCTTGGTCACCAACAGAGACCAAAACCTTGGCATTGCCTTCCCAAAAACACTCCACACCGGTAGGACAGCGGGAATCTTCGATTACTTCAATCACTCCGATGACAAGTTGATCTTCCTCTACCCGAACGGTCTCACCCTCCATCAGTGTAAAGCTTTGCCCAGGCTGAGCTTCAACCGCAGGCGAAGTTGGTGTGGAACGGGCGGGTTCAACCGGCTGGGCTGGCTGAACTTCATCCGCAGGGGCACAGGCTGTAATAAATACAGCAAGCAAGAACAAAGTTATCAATACGCGGGTTTTCACATTCCACCTCCAACAGTGATCATGTTTATATTCTAAACGAACTTTGCGCGGAATTTGTTCCACCAGGGGATCAATTTAAATTTTTTCGGTTGTGACCAAGTCTCAGTACTGCTTAATTTAATATCGAACATCGTTCGATAAAAAAACAGGCGCTCTATTTCGAGAGCGCCTGTTGGATATCGATTTTTTTTACGGTCTTGCGCCGATTACCATTTCCACAGTGATCAATTCCCCTTCACGGAAGACAGTCAATTCGACAGTATCCCCCGGCGAAGCGAAGTTGAACAAGTAGCTGATCATCGTGCTAAAATCAAGCACCTCTACCCCATCAATTTCCAGGATGACATCATCCACCTGCAGTCCAGCCTGGTCAGCGGGTCCGCCCTCAGTGACATTGGTGATCCCTGCTCCCAGGGTCTTTTCAAGTCCCAGGCGTTCTGCTTCAGCCAACGGAAAATCAGACCAGCTGGAGATTCCGAGATAAGGGTACTCAAAACTGCCGTTTTCGAGCAGGCTGGGGATCACGCGTTTCACGATATTGATCGAGACCGCAAAGCCAATCCCGGAATTGACCGGTTGGTCAGCCGCGTTGGTGTTGAAGGTCTGGATTGCCCGGTTGACGCCAATCACCTCGCCGTTGAGGTTGAGCAGCGGGCCGCCAGAATTGCCCGGGTTGATCGCCGCGTCGGTCTGAATGATATCGCCGGCAGCAAAGTACTGCCCGCTGAGTGACTGATTCAATGAATCCAGCGTCCGACCGATGCTGGAGACTACCCCGGTGGTCAACGAGCCGTTCAAACCAAAGGGGTTGCCAATTGCCACCACGATCTGACCGACATTCAGCTGGGTCGAATCACCCAGCGGCAGCGGGTTAAGTTCTTCAGGATCCACATCTACTTTGATCACTGCCAGGTCTGAGTCTTCGTCTACCCCAATTACCTGCGCGCGGGTCTTGATCCCGGAAGTGAAGGCAATCTGCACTTCAAGTCCATTCAGCACCGCAGTTTCCACAACGTGATAGTTGGTGACAATGTGTCCATCAAGGTCGATAACAAACCCCGATCCTGAACTGATCGGGATCGCCCCGCCCGGGGCATAGATTAAAATTGCGACCACGCCGCTGCTGGCATCCTGATAGACGGAGATCAAGGCATCTTCTTGAGAGACCAGGTCCACAACCGGGATATTTTCGACCGCTTCCTCAGCTTCATTGTTGTTGTCTAAATTATTGTTTTCGGTCAGCAAAGCCTGGTTGGTAGCGTTGCCGCCAATTGCGGTAGATTGGCAGGCCAGCCCAACCAGGAGTAAAACTGTGATCAGGAGGATGAGTTTTAATTTATTATCGCTCTTCATAATTTCTTGTGTCCTTAATTTAGTCTACAGATAATCTGCACGGT
>JBDLJU010000192.1:0-5883 GCA_039714215.1 Chloroflexota bacterium
GTGCCATTCTCGCAGAGGGTTTCGCCGTCTACATGGGCGCCGAAGGAGCCGTTTTGGGCACTGACCGTGATACTGGAGCCTTGCAGAATGTGAATTTCCTCTTCACCAGCCTGGGTGCCTTTGAGGAAGTGGGGGATCAAACCCAGCACGCGCATCCGGCTGACGTCATCGGCGATGCACATGTCGAATTGGCCGTCGTCGGTCTTGGCATTGGGGGTCATGTGGAATCCGCCGCCCAACCGGGTGCCGTTCATGATCGAACACATTAACACAGGTTTGGTGAATGCGCCGTCATCATAATTGACTTCCAGGGTGGGGGCTTTGAAGTAGATGAAATTGGTGAGGATCACACCGACCAGGTAGCTGAGCAGGCCGCGCAGCGGGCTGAGGTTGGCAGCCACAAAACCGACCTCGGCGTCAAAACCGATCCCGATGCAGTTGCCGAAATAACGCCCTTCAGGGAAATCACCGCCGAACACGCGTCCGACGTCGATGGTTTTGCGGTTATCGGCGGCGAGCAGCTCACAGGCCTGTTCGATTTCGATGGGGACATGTATGCCAAAGGCATAATCGTTACCGGTCCCGACTGGAAGGACTCCCATAGCGACTTTACTGCGCTCGGATGGCTCCAGGGTCATCAGGCCGTTGATGATCTCATTGGCGGTGCCGTCTCCTCCAGCGGAGACGATCACTTCAACGCCATCCGTGACGGCCTGCTGGGCGAGCTCAACGCCGTGTCCTGGTTGTTCGGTGGCGACGCTATCAAAATCTATGCCGTGACCTTTGAGCAGAGCCTCAATTTCGATGATCGCTTTTTTTGCCGTCCCTCTCCCTGCGGCTGGGTTTAAGATGATTCGGTGTGTAGGCATGGATTCCTCGTGTTGTTTGTTTGTCTGATCGAAGCATTGCTCCGATGGGATGTTTAATCGAACGAAGTAATTATAATTAAAACACAGGTTCTCAAAAAAGTGATGAATTTATGATGGGTTTTCCCCGTAGGCGATGATAAGTAGAGGAGGGTGATTTGTGATTAGACTACCAGGACCATCTGCATCAGCATCATCACCAGGAAACCGAAGATGCCCGCAGAGGCGCTGCTGAGACGTTCGGTTTCAGAGGCGCGGCTTTCGGGGATCATTTCACTCATCACCAGCAGCAGCATCGCTCCGGCGGCGAAACCGAAAGCGTAAGGCAAGATCGGCCGGAAGGCGAGCACCGCCAGGTAGGCTGGGACTGCGGCAAGCAGCTGGGGTACCCCGGAAACGATCGCCCAGCCAACGCATTTCCATCCGCTGACGCCCTCTGCCCGCAGGGGCAGGGCCACGGCGAGCCCTTCGGGGATGTTGTGGATCGCAATTGCAATGGCGATCAGCACGCCAAGACGGACTTCCCCGGAGCCGTACGCTACCCCAATGGCGATCCCTTCGGGGAAGCTGTGGATAAATAGGGTGGCGAGGATCATGATCACCCGCTTGCCGCCAGCCTCCGAGAGACCGTCGATCTGAAAATCGTGGTTGTCGAGCCACTTAGAGGTGAGCACCATCACCAGGGCGCCGAGGGCGATCCCGATGGCGACGGGGATGATCCCACCGTCATCTACGCCGGGGATGATCAGGTTAAAGACCGAGGCAGAGAGCATCAATCCCCCGGAAAAAGCCCAGCCCAGGCGGGAGAGATTTTTAGGAAAGTCTTTGATAAAAACAAAGGGCAGTCCCCCCAGGCCATTGGCCAGTACGGTGAGGGCAGCAGCTAATATGGTTTCGGTAAGGGATGCGGTCATTAAGCTTAATCCTCTCTCTGGGTTTGGGCGAGGCTTTCGACAAGGTAATCCGGGTCAAGGGGCAGTTTGTAACTGTTTGCCTCCCTCGGGAGTGGTGGAGTTTATTATAGCTTAAATACCAACCGCCACCCTTAGAACAGCGAACGGTTGATGATGAAAGATATCTAGCTTATTTTCGAGTTATTCGGTCTCGAAAATCTCCTCAATTCTCATCTCAAACAGCGCGCCGATCTTGAAGGCCAGGGGCAGGCTGGGGTCGTATTTTTCGTTCTCGATGGCGTTGATCGTCTGGCGGGAGACGCCCAGCTGCTTACCCAGCTCAGCCTGAGACCAGTCGCGTTCTGCCCGGAGGACGCGCAGTTTATTTTTCATTTGTACTTCCGGTTGCCGCGCATTTTGCCGACCATCCACATGACCATCATGAAGAGGATGATGAATGGGGAGGTAGGCTGCTCCACGCCGACCTGTTTGAGGAAGCCGAAGACCATCAGGCCTAATGTGGTGACCAGCAGGCTGAAGGCGGCAGCTTCAAACATGATTTTCTGCTCAAGCTCATCGAGCTGGTTGATCGCTTTGATCACGCCGAGGACAATGAAGATTGCCGGGAGGACGGGGAGCAGGGCGATGGCGTATTTCCAGCCGGAGGTGACCGTGTCTAACCAGGTGACCATAATTGCCAGCGCGCCGATGTAGAGCCCCAGCGGAATCAGCATTGGTTTAATCAATTTTGAACTGCGTTTGATGTTATCCATGGTGGTCTCCTTTCTTACTTTGTTCTTTGCCAAATTTGATCAGGGTTGCGATGTTCCCGACGATTGAAAAGCCAATCAACATGCCGGTCAGGAAATCTACTATTGGGAGCTGAGGGGCCAGGCGAGGGAGAAGCAGTCCCACAACGAAGGCGAATTGGGCGGCCACGAAGATATGGGTCATTTTCGGGACGAAGCCTATTCGTTGTTTGAGGGTTGTAAGTGACATACATCGTCTCCATAAATAAATCTGGTTGTCAAGTTTGCTTTACATGCAGATTGTAAAGGAAGCTTGTCAATATGTCAAGGAAAATTGACATAGTTATTTGTCAACTTTTAGGGCAGTTTAGTGTTTTTTTCATGGTTTTGACGTATAATTGCTTTCGTGAAAAAATTCTCTAAATATGCGTGATGGGACAATTGCCCCCTGTTAGTTGGGATTATTGTCCCTAATGAAAGACCAAATCTACAAGTAAACTAGGTAGGATATCATAAAATCTTACCCAATTCGTCTTAATATTGGAGTTAATCAATGAGTAGACCCATCGTTACACTAGACGGCAACCAGGCTGTAGCCCATGTTGCCTACCGCACCAATGAAGTCATTGCGATCTATCCGATCACCCCTTCCTCCCCGATGGGAGAGTGGGCAGATCAGTGGAGTGCAGAGGGCGGACCAAACATTTGGGGTACAACCCCATTAGTGGTTGAGATGCAGAGTGAGGGCGGCGCATCCGGCGCAATCCATGGAGCGCTGCAGGCTGGTTCCTTAACCACAACATTCACCGCATCGCAGGGTTTGCTGCTGATGCTGCCTAACATGTTCAAAATTGCCGGCGAGCTAACCACGGCGGTTATCCATGTCTCCGCCCGCTCGGTTGCCGCTCAGGCATTGAGTATCTTTGGCGACCACAGCGATGTGATGGCTGCCCGTTCGACCGGTTTTGCCTTACTGGCATCTGGATCAGTTCAGGAAGCGATGGACATGGCCCTGATCTCACAGGCAGCCACGCTGCGAGCAAGAGTGCCATTCCTGCATTTCTTTGACGGCTTCCGCACATCGCATGAAGTTGCCAAGGTTGAACTGCTCACCGATGATGATATGCGCGCCCTGATCGACGATGATCTCGTTCGTGCACACCGTGAACGCGCACTATCCCCTGACCGCCCAATAATTCGCGGCACTGCCCAGAACCCCGATGTGTTCTTCCAGGCCCGCGAGACGGTAAACCCATATTATGAAGCCTGCCCCGAAATCGTAGAAGAGGCGATGGCTATGTTCGCCAAGCAGGTGGGACGCGAATACCAGCTGTTCGAGTATGTCGGCGCTCCAGATGCCGAACGAGTGATCATCATGATGGGCTCCGGCGCTGAAGCCGCCCATGAAACCGTTGATTACCTCATGGCTCAGGGCGAAAAAGTCGGTGTGCTCAAAGTACGTCTCTACCGCCCATTCTCGATTAAACACTTCCTCGGCGCTCTGCCAAAGACCGTGAAAGCGCTTGGCGTACTTGACCGCACCAAAGAGCCGGGCAGTGCAGGCGAACCGCTGTATGTCGACGTGGTCACCGCCCTCAGCGAGGGTATGGTGAGCGGAGATACCCCGTTCGATGCGATGCCCAGGGTGATTGGCGGACGTTATGGGCTTTCATCTAAGGAATTTACGCCCGGAATGGTCAAAGGTGTCTATGATGAGCTGGCAAAAGAGGCTCCCAAGAACCATTTCACCATCGGGATTGTAGATGACCTGAGCAACACCAGCCTGGAATACAACGCGGGGCTCTCCACCGAAGATGAGAAAACCGTGCGTGCCGTGTTTTACGGTTTAGGCTCAGACGGCACCGTCGGCGCCAATAAAAACTCAATCAAGATCATTGGCGAAGGCACCGATTTCCACGCCCAGGGCCATTTTGTATACGACTCCAAGAAAGCCGGCGCGGTGACTGTATCCCATCTGCGCTTCGGACCGAATAAAATCCGTTCTTCATACCAGATCGAACAGGCAGATTTTGTTGCCTGCCACCAGTTTAATTTCCTCGAGCGGATCGATATGCTCAAAATCGCCCGCCCGGGAGCAACTTTCCTGTTGAACAGCCCTTACAGCGAGGATGAGGTCTGGGATCACCTGCCGAAAACTGTGCAGCAGCAAATCATCGATAAGAAGCTCAAATTCTTCGTGGTTGATGGGTACACCGTTGCCAAAGAGGTCGGCATGGGACGCCGGATCAATACGATCTTACAGGCCTGCTTCTTCGGGATTAGCGGTGTGCTGCCCAAGGATGAAGCGATTGCCAAGATTAAAGAAGCAATCAAGAAAACCTACGGCAAGCGCGGCGAGGAAGTCGTCCAACGCAACTATGATGCGGTTGACAAAGCCCTCGACCACCTGCATGAAATTAAAGTGCCCGATAAGGCAACTTCAGACTTTGATATCTTGCCCCCTGTACCAGTAGACTCTCCCGAATTCGTGCGAGAGGTGCTCGGCAAGATGATCGCCCGAGACGGCGATTCAATTCCGGTGAGTATGCTCCCGGATGACGGAACTTATCCGACTGGGACCACCCAGTTTGAAAAGCGCAACATTGCTCTTGATATCCCGGTATGGGATGACGAAATCTGCATCCAGTGCGGCAAATGTGTATTTGTTTGCCCGCACGCAGTAATCCGTGAAAAACTATTTGAACCAGCCCTATTAGATAGCGCGCCAAGCACTTTCAAATCAATGCCGGCGAAATTCAAGGGCTTTGAAGACCAGCTGTTCAGCCTGCAGGTGGCTCCAGAAGACTGCACCGGCTGTGCGCTGTGCGTCGAAGCCTGCCCGGTAAAGAACAAAGAAGAAGTTGGGCTGCGGGCAATCAATATGGCGCCCCAAATTCCGCTGCGTGAGCAGGAAAAGGAAAATTGGGACTTCTTCCTCAGTATTCCTGAGGTCGACCGCACCAAAGTCAAACTGAATGATGTCAAATCTTCCCAGCTGCTGCAGCCGCTGTTTGAGTTCTCCGGCGCCTGCGCTGGCTGTGGTGAGACACCCTACATCAAATTGATGACCCAGCTGTACGGCGACCGGGCAATCATTGCCAACGCGACCGGCTGTTCCTCGATCTATGGCGGCAACCTGCCGACCACACCGTGGGCGAAGGACGACAACGGACGAGGACCAACCTGGTCGAACTCCTTATTCGAAGACAACGCCGAGTTTGGATTGGGGATGCGGTTAACGATTGACAAACAAACTGAGTATGCCCGTGAGCTGGTTGGGCGTTTGAACGACAAGATCGGTGGCGATCTGGCCACCGCGCTGCTCGAAGCAGATCAAAGCGATGAAGCTGGGATCAGCGCCCAACGGGAACGAGT
>JBDLJU010000193.1:0-5862 GCA_039714215.1 Chloroflexota bacterium
TACTCCATCTTGCCGGAAACTAATGCCAGCAGCGCCATACGCATCACCACACCATTGAAAGCTTCCTGCCAGTAGCGGGACCATTTGGTGATGTCGACATCGGCGGGGATTTCGTCCATGCGCGGCAGCGAGTGCAGCAAAATTGCATCTGATTTGGCTTTGTTCTGGAGCAGGTCCCGGGTGATTTTGTAGTTGGCGGGGGTCATGCCCACATCGCCATCACGGTCGTCACGAGACTTGGTATAGTCTGGCTGTACCACCGGCTCAACCAGGATCACATCTGCTTCAGCAATGGCTTCTTCGACGTGCTCAGCTTCTTTGTAATCCAGGCTGTAGTTCTTTAAATCTTCTTTGAAATCATCGGTCAGAGACATATCTGGCGGGGAAACAAAGGTGATTGGGCAATCAAACTGGGAAAGGCCATAGGCCAGCGAGTGCATTGTGCGCATGCGCATATCACCAACTGCCAACCACTTCAACCCGTCCAAGCGTCCTTTTTCACGCAGTACGGTGTAGAAATCAGTGAGGATCTGGGTGGGGTGTTCTCCCCAGCCGTCGCCGCCATTGATGATCGGAATGCTGGCCCATTTTGCGGCCTCGTGGGGGGCACCCTGTTGGAAGTGACGCATCACAATCATATCGCCGTAAAACTCAAGCATTTTGACGGTGTCTTTGATCGATTCCTGATAGAAGTCTCCGGCGCGGGTCATCTTGGCGTCTGAAAAACCAGTCACCTGTCCACCCAAGCGGATCATCGCGGCTTCGTGGGCCAGGCGGGTGCGGGTGCTTGGCTGATAGAAAGCAGTTACCAGTGTTTTCTCTTTTAGTAAATCGGTGTTGCGCCGGTTGCGTGCAATCGGCTCCAGTTTTTCTGCAATCTCGAAAACTCGGAAAAACTCGTTACGTTCAAAATCTTTTAGTGAGAGAATATCTCGTCCAGCAAAACTACGCATGTTAATCAACCTCCAGTAAATTGTTTGAATAAATTAGTTTATAAAATATGGAAAATGGCAAATCTATCCGCGAAGCTCACCTCCTTGGCCAACTCGGCGAACAACATGAAATTTAAAATATCCAGGCAAATAATAGCTGTGAGAATAATCAATTACTCGACCTTCCGCTGTAAAAAGTGTAGCCTCAAAGAACAAGACCACATCCCCCCGTTGGATGCCCATCGCGCGGGCAATATCTGAGGGGGCGGCAACTGCGCTGATCTCAGTTCGAGAAATAGACAATGTAGGACCCCGGTCACTCATCAACATATCCAAGACTGACCCATTGAAATTTCTCTCAAGGTCAAATCCATCAAGCACATCTTCAGGTAAAACATCAACCAGATACGCAACCGGTCTTCCCTGGGTCTCCATCACCCAGGTCACTTCAATCACCGGCTCGCCGGGATTAATTTCCAACCGTTCTGCAGATTGTTCACTTGCCTCTTTCTTGATGATGTAATACGGGCCTACCTGTACCTCAAGGTCCATGCGTTCAGCCTGGGTGTGGATGCTCTCTAGAACTTCCAACCCTGCTTCGATCATATGACCGGGCGGGATTACAAAGGTCCCCACACCTTGACGGCGGTGAATGAATCCTTGTGTTTCGAAAGTTCGCATCGCTTCGCGCAAAGTTGCCCGAGAAACTCCGAGCTGCTTGGCCAGCTGAGGCTCAGAGAGAAGCTTTCCACCGCTGGGGGTTTCGGCAATAATTTCTCTAAGCTGCTCATGCAGCTGTTGAGACAGTGATTTTCCATTATTTGGTCTTTCTTTTGACATCAACACTTTTTCTCTTTCATCCTGGCGCAGTCCTTATAACTCTGCCAGCAATCGTTTGGATGCTGAATTATGTTTGTTAATTAACGTTGGTAGATCAAGGGTGGTCAGCTGCCCAGCTTTGACCACGAATTTTCCGCCTACTACAGTGTAGGCTGATTTCACGGGACCGCAGAACAGGATGGCAGCGACTGGGTCATGCAGCGCACCAGCAAAGTCGAGAACATTGAGGTCAACCGCGAAGAAATCAGCACACTTACCTTCCTGAAGTGACCCGATATCATCTCTACCAAGCACGCTTGCCCCTCCGCGAGTGGCAATTTCAAGCGCCTGTCGAGCTGTCATGATTGGAGCCGAGTCTTGCCCAGAGAGCGAAGCACCGGCTACCCCGGCGCCTACGCGGGAAAGCATTAAAGACATACGTGCTTCAGCGAGCAGATGCGAGCTGTCGTTGCTGGCAGAGCCATCAACGCCTAAGCCTACATTTACTCCAGCAGTGAGCATTTCCAAGATCGGGGCAATCCCTGAAGCAAGGCGCATATTGGAAGAAGGGCAGTGAGCGACCCCACAGCCAGTGCGGGCATACAGCGCAATCTCATCGGAATTAACGTGGACTGAATGGGCGAACCATACGTCCTCGCCAATCCAATCGACAGTTTCCATATAAGCCACCGGCAGATGGCCAAAGCTTTCTAAACAGAAGGAATTTTCATCTTCAGTCTCAGCGAGGTGGGTATGAAGGTGTAAATTGTATTCTCTGGCCAGCTTGGCACTCTCTCGCATTAAATCTGTGGTGACACTGAATGGCGAGCAAGGCGCTAAAACAATCTGGGTCATCGAACCCGGTTTGCTGTCATGATACTGCTGTGCCAGGCGGATGCTGTCTTCCAAAATAAAATCTTCTTCCTCAACCACCCGGTCTGGCGGCAGCCCGCCCTTGCTTTCACCCAAACTCATCGAGCCGCGGGAGGCATGCAGACGCACACCAATTTCCCGGGCAGCAGCAATTTCATCGTCCAATCGAGAGCCGTTAGGGTAAATGTAAAGGTGGTCTGAGGCCGTTGTACAACCCGAGAGAGCTAGCTCAGCCAAGGCAGTTTGAGTAGAAATATAAATCTCTTCAGGTCCAATCCCCGCCCAGATCGGATAGAGCGTGGTCAGCCAACCGAACAGGTTAGCATCTTGGGCAGCGGGGACTGCTCGGGTCAGCGTCTGGTAAAAGTGGTGATGCGTATTAATTAATCCAGGGAGGACAAGATGACCGCTTAAATCAAGGATTTCATCGGCCTCCTCGGGGAGCTCTGAGGAAGGTCCAACGTTTTCAATGAAGCCATCTCGAATAAAAAGCCCGCCATTGGAAATTTCCCGGCGGTGGTCATCCATCGTTACGACAATTTCAGCATTTTTTACCAGCAGGGTAGACATGGTTTGTTCCCATTTTCACAATATTTGTCTGACAACTTAGCCTATACAGTTTATCAGAATCTGGTCAGCGTGTCAATTGTCTGACAACCTGTTCAAATCCCTCCACTTTAGCAAGGAACAAATCAATAAACGGTTTAAATATTGACTGTAACGAAATCCATCTTTTTCCGTCAAATAGTTAATGCGAAATTTTTAATTGTTCGCATATCTGTGTTTTTCTTTGTTCAACTCCATTGAAGATCAGCAATCAGCTGGTAAGAGGCCCAGCAAATTGCTTCTGATGTGGAGCACATAAACCCTTCATTCATATAGCTAAAAGGAGCGAAAAAATGAAAAGAAATGTTCTCTTGAGACTGTTGGTCGGCGGGTTGATCTTCGCCCTCCTCCTGACAGCTTCCATGCCTGCGGCGAACGGGCGAGAAATGGTACGAGTCTGGGTAGAATTTTCACCCGGAGGTCAGGCAAATGTCCGTGCTGCGCTCAATGACGCGGGTGCTCAGTTCCACTATGAATTCTCGGACCTGAGCGCGTTTGTTGTCACTGTTCCCAGCCAAGCATTATCCGGCCTCACCCAGAACCCAAGGGTGGTAAGCATTGAAGAAGATGCTCCCCGTTACCCAATCAGCGTGACCGCCTCTACGGGGCTCTCTGCCCCTGCCGCTGATATCGTTGGACCCAACGGACAGACGATCCCGTGGGGAATTGATGCCGTTCAGGCTCGAGATGTTTGGGACACAGACCGGAATGGTGTCATTGATGACGGCGTTCAAGCCGGCAGCGGTAAGACTCTGTGCATCATCGATACCGGCTTTTATTCAGCACACGAAGATCTGGCTGACGCAAACCTGGTCGGAGGGTTCTCTCAAGTAGATGATGATTACCAACGCGACGGGGCCGGACATGGATCTCATGTTGCCGGGACAGTTGCAGGCGTGAACAACTCACTGGGTGTGGTAGGTGTAGCCCCCAATGTGGGTTTGTATATTGTTAAAATCTTCGCGGACGATGGTTTATGGACAAATGCCTCTGACCTGGTCGCGGCGATCAACACCTGCGCCGATAATGGCGCCAGTGTGATCAGTATGAGCCTCGGCGGCCCAACCTCCAACCGCCAGGAAGAACGTGCTTTCGATACCCTGTACGCCCAAGGTGTGCTTTCCATCGCCGCGGCGGGAAATGCCGGGACCACGGATTATGAGTACCCGGGATCCTATAGTTCAGTGATGTCGGTTGCTGCTTTGGATGAAAACCTGGCAATCGCTGATTTCTCTCAGCAAACCGACCAGGTGGAAATCGCCGGCCCTGGAGTATCCGTACTCAGCACTGTGCCTTATATCGATTCAAGTAATTTCACGATCAACGCGGTAACCTATGATGCCAACCATATAGAGTTCTCCGCGCGCGGCGTATCCAGCGCTGCCCTGGTTGACGGCGGGTTATGCACTGCGACTGGGGCCTGGACCGGGCAAATCGTGCTGTGTGAACGCGGCGATATCAGCTTCTACGATAAAGTGATGAACGTACAGAACAGCGGAGGCGTCGGGGCAGTCATCTTCAACAACGAACCCGGCAGCTTCCTCGGGACCCTCGGAGACGGCAACTCTTCCGCAATCATCGCGGTCAGCATCAGTCAGGAAGACGGGCAGTATCTGTTTGCCAATCAATTGGGCAATTCGGGGACGATCAGCAGTGAATACTTCTGGCCAGTAAGCGACTACGAACACTACGACGGCACATCCATGGCTACTCCGCATGTCTCTGCAGTGGCAGCCCTGATCTGGAGTCAAGTCCCCGGCGCAAGCGTAACTCAGATCCGCTCAGCACTGACCAGTACAGCCCTCGACCTGGGCGACCCTGGGCTGGATAACGCCTTCGGTTATGGCCTGGTGCAGGCAGCCGATGCTTTAGCCGCACTGGGCAGCACCCCAGAAGAAGACCCAATGTTTGTCACTGTCACAAGCGACCAGGCGATCTACGGCAAAGGTGCAACGGCCGCGATCACGGTCGAAGCTGTCGATGAATACGGTACCGCAATTTCCGGCGCGGCAGTTAGCCTGACGGTAACAAACCCGCGCGGCAGGTTCAGCATTTTCAGCGGAACCACGGACAGCGTCGGATTGGCGATTTTCGCTTATGAGGTGAGGAATTTAGCGGGCACCTATTCCGTTGAAGCCACTGTCACCCAGACTGGTTTTATCGATGGGTTTGCTTCCACTACTTTTGAAATGGTGAAATAACCCTGGCGAGAATAACCACAACTCAAACAGAATTAACTTAGAAGAAAAAACGGACACAGCATCAGCTGTGTCCGTTTTACTTTTAATCAGATCCTTGATTATGCGTCGGTGAGTTCTGCGGCTTTTAGTGTATTGCTCAAGAGCATCGCGATCGTCATTGGACCAACGCCGCCCGGAACCGGGGTAATTGCGGAAGCAACATCTTTGGCTTCTTCGTAATTGACATCCCCTTTCCAGACATAGCCCTTAGGCGCATCGGGGTCATCTACTTTTACGGTGGCAACATCAATGATCACCGCGCCGGGTTTGATCCATTCACCGGGGACCATTTCTGGGCGGCCAACTGCAGTGATCAGAATATCAGCGTTTTTGATATAGGACTTCATATCTTTGGTGCGGGAGTGGCAGATTGTCACCGTGGCATTTTGTTC
>JBDLJU010000194.1:0-5862 GCA_039714215.1 Chloroflexota bacterium
AAAGATCAACGCGGGGAAGGCAGAAGTATGTTCAGACAGTTCCTGCCCGGTGTCAAAACCGAAGAGGATCGCCTTGAAGGCGGGGGTGTCCTGTACTGTTTGACTGATGATCGCGTTTTCAGGAATTTCGGTGATCTCGCCAGCAAGGTCGGCGATCAGGTTATAGTTGAGGGACATATAGTTCTCCTTGGAGCTCAAGAATTGTTGGTATCTTTTTGATTACGAAGGTTATCAGCATCTGCTTTCAGCCGGTTGTTAACCCAGCGTCCGATGAAGGGGTATTGGAAGTCTTCTCCCCGCAGGGTTTGTACGATCCCTCCGATTGAGAAGCCCATATGGATCAGGCCTCCACCAATGTAAATGAAAATCAGGCAGAAGATCAGCAGGATAGAGCCACCCGCCACTAATCCCCCGCTGGCAGGATCGACATATGCTCCTTCTCCTTCAGCAAGTATGCTGAAGGGGATTAACATAAAGAAACTGAGGATATAGCAGCCAAAAAACAAGATTTGGAATAAAAATGCGATCCCCTGCCAAATTGCAGCCTGGAGCGCATGAACTTTGAGATACGCTGATCTATCTTTCTGGGTGAGCCACACAACCAGTGGGATTAGCAGCCCGAAAGTTGGGATCAGTGCCCCGGCGTGAGAGATTGCAGCCACCAGCTGGTCTTCTTTAGATTGGATGGCTTGTTCAGTCATTTTCTCCTCCTTCGACTGCTGCTGTGTCCTGCTCCTCAAGATATTTGCTGATTCGTTTACCTAAGAATGGAATCCGGACGTCCTTGCCAAGCATACAGAGCACGCCAGCCACCAGTTCGAGCAGGATCATTAACCCCAAAACGCCATAGGGTAGAAACATACTGCCCATCATTGTGCTAAACATAACATCAGGGTTTTCAACAGCAAAGCCCATTGAGGCAAAAAGGATTGGGATTACCAGGCAGCTTGAGAGCATCAATACCACAAATAGCATCGTCTGGAAAACCAGCGCTTGCAGCGCTTGAAAGCGCACCCAATCGGATTTTTCCCGTTGAGTGACCCACACGCCCAGCGGTACGATCGCCCCCACATAAGGCAGGAGAATTGCGGCGTGAGAGACAGCGGCCATGATGCGTTCTTCTGTAGAATACTGTGTGGTCGTTTCCATTGATCCTTCCCTGTAGTTTTTCTGGGTAATACTTTTTGATTATATCATTTAAGAAAACACCCCTGATTGGATTCAGGGGTGAAAACCTAAAATTTGATGTGAAACTGGTGTTCAGCAATTTATCCATGGGTTAGCTGACTGGGATTTTTGTTTCTCGCGGTGAGGACCAGTGTGGCGGGAATGGCGATCAGGCTAATTGCAGCGCTGCCGTAGAATGTGACCCGCAAACCCCAGGTGTCCCCGGCCAGGCCGATCAGCAGCAGGGCAATTGAGCGCACCACGAATGAGATCGCCATATACAGCCCGTTTGCCACTGCCCGGTGGTTGGGGTAGTGGTCCTGCACCAGGGCCAAGAGCACCGGTCCTGGAGCCAGGCTGAAAAACCCGAGGAGGAATAATATCGGGATTGAAAGCCAGTTGTTGGTCTGCAAAAAGAGCAGAGAAAATATGACTGACAGGATAAAGGTGAGGATCAAGGTGGTCTTTCGGCTGATCTTGTCGCTGATCGTACCGCTGGTGATTGCCCCGAGCACACCGCCGCCTTCCAGGATCGCCAGCATGATCCCTCCCTGAGCGAGGGTGGCGCCTTCGCTGGTCAGGAAAGTGGGTAGAAAGGTGGTCACGTTGACTGCCAGGAAGGACCTCGCCAGGACAACAATCGAGATTGGGACGAAGAAGGTCACCAGGGTCGGCAGGATCGCCCGCACGCTTGATGGGGTCCGCTTCGTTTGTTTCTGAGCGGATCCATTTCTGAAGCGCCAGAACATGATCAGTGAAGATGCCCAGCCGATCACGATCAGGCGGGAGAGGTCTTCGAGGCCCCAGGCGGCAACTGCGGATACCGCAATGATCGGCCCCAACGTGCGCCCCAGCTCTCCGGCAGCCATGAACAGGCTCATGCCTCGTCCGACTTGTTTCCCGGAGTTCGTGGCGACCATCGGTGGGGCGGGGGCATGGAATGAGGCAGAGCTCAGCCCGATCAAGAAAAACAGGAAAGCGAGGGACCCATAATTCGGGGCATAGCCCATCAACCCGATCAGCGAGGCGGTTACCGCCGGGGCGAAGATCACAAAAAAGCGCATGTTTACCCGGTCTGCAATATAGCCGATGAACGGGTTCAGGACTGCTGGGAACTGCATGATCGCCGACAGCCCCCCTGCCATGGTCAGCGAGATCGATAATTTTTCAATGATCAGTGGGAGCAGCGGGGCGACAAAGGCAGAGTAGGTGTCATGGATAAAATGTCCGCCGATGATCGTAAAAATGTTTCCCCATTGGAAATTTGATTCATCGACAGGGGTTTCTGTAGTAATCAGGTTTTCGGTGCTCATTAAATACGATTCCTTAAACACAATAATCCAGGGATTATAGCACTTAACGATTTGGGGGGATTACTCTTCCACCGCCAACCGCGCAGCGATCAGGTTGCCATGCGGGGTGGTGGTCGGGGCCACACATCCCGTGCCGAGGATGAAGCGCTTCCCACCAGTGGCCTCAATTGCTGCCTGGGCTTCGGCGCGCACACTCTCAGCGCTGCCCAGGTTGACCGTGTCTTCCTGGCGCATCCCGCCGCAGACCACGCCTGGGAATTTTTCCAGTCCGCCTACCAGGTCTGGGGCGGTTTCCAGGTCGTGCCAGTTGATCACCTGCACCGGGTAATCAGCGAGCAGCTCAAAATATACGTCATCGCCATGCAGATGGAGAACGTTTAACCAACCTGGTTTGGCGCTATCCAGCACCTCTAAATCAGAGGGGCGGCCATACTGCCGGTACTCATCAGGCGTCAGCATGCTCGCCTGGGCGTGCTGTACGGCATAAAAGATGCCATCCACGCCAGCTTCGAAGAGGGCCTCAATAAATCGTTTGCTGCTCTCGGTAATGGTCTCCAAACCCCGTTTAAATTCATCCGGATATTCTCGCAAGTGAAAGAGTGCCGAATCGTCACCGACCAATTTCTTCGCCTGTGAGAGCGGATTGAAAACCGTAAAAATCACCGGGGTATCCGGGCTCAGCGCGGTGGTGAGGTGCCTCACTCCCGCAAGCTGCTCGCCAAGATGACCCTGGCGAGGATCCAAAACCTGGAGCTGCTCCCATTCCTCTGCTTTCCGGATCACCCGTCTGGTGTATTCCCGGGTTCCGTGCGGGTGACCGCTCCATGCGTCCTTCACGCCCCAGTCATACACAAAATACCCTGAAGCTGGGGTGACTTTGACGAAGTCAAAATCGTAATTTTTCTGGAAGTTCAGCTGGGCGGCTGCCAATCTGTCTGCTTTCTGGTCATCGACCGGAAAATGGCGCCACAGGGCGACTGGTGTGCGGTCTGGTTTTTCGCCGCTGAGGCAGACTTCCATACGTTCACGATGGTTAAGCGGTTTCGATCGGTTTCTATTCATGGTTTCCTCGGGCTTTAAGCCAGGCAAGTAGTTTTTCTGGTGGCCAGGTATTGATCACGTGCTGTTTTTCCACCCAGCCTCGGCGGGCAGTGGCGACCCCAAACATCAGGTAATCCATCTGCTCGGGGCGGTGGGCATCAGTATTGATCGTAATTGGAATGCCGTGCTCAACTGCCAGGCGGACATGGATGTCATTCAGGTCAAGTCGTTGGGGATTGGAATTGATCTCCAGGGCGGTGCCGTGTTCAGCGGCGGCCTGGAAGACTGCATCCATATCCAGGTCAGAGCCTGCCCGGTCGGGGATCAGCCGGTTGGTGGGGTGACCGATAATGTCGACATGCGGGTTGCGGATCGCAGTCAGCATCCGTTCGGTGACCTGCGCCCGGGGTTGGCGCATGCTGACATGCAGCGAAGCAACCACAATATCCAGCTCTGCGAGTACGGCGTCGGGGAAATCGAGGGTGCTGTCTGCTTTGATTTCCATCTCTGTGCCGTGGAGGATCAGCAGGCGGTCGCCGAATTCTTTTCGGGCGGCTTCGATCTCGATTTTTTGAGCCTCCAAGCGCTCGATGGAGAGACCATTCCCGATGGTGAGGCTTTCAGAGTGGTCGGTGACCGCCAGAACTTTTCGGCCGCGGTCAATTGCTGCCTGCGCCATCTCGTTGATTGTGGCGCGGCCGTCGCTCCATGTGGAATGGCTGTGCAGTTCAGAGATCACATCTTCAGTTTTAATCAGGGAAGGGAGCTTTTTCGCTTTGGCGGCCTGCACCTCGCCGCGGTCTTCGCGCAGTTCTGGTGGTATATAAGGCAACCCGAGAGCCTCATAAACTTCTCTCTCATCGGCGCAGAGTAACTCGGTGCCATCTGTTGTGGTGAGGGCATGCTCGGAGAGCGAGTATCCTTGTGCGATGGCAACCTCTCGGAGTTTAACATTGTGTTCCTTGGAACCTGTGGCATACTGCAGGGCGGTTCCAAATTTCGAAGGTGGATGGACCCACAGCTGGGCACGCAGTCCGTTGGTGAATTCCACGCTGGTTTTGGTCGGGCCGCGTCCCTCAATCCGAGATACGCTTGGTTGGGTGGCAAAGGCTTCCATCACCGCTTCTGAATCCCTCGCGGCGGCCAGAATATCCAGGTCGCCGACAGTATCGCGCCGCCTGCGTAAACTGCCGGCGGCTTCAACCTTGACTACGCCGGGAAGGTTGCGAAGAAGGGCGAGCTGTTCTTCGGCAAAGGGCAGGGCGTCACCCAGCGGGGTGCGTCTTGTTTTTATGCGGGAGAGCGCTTCGATCCCGGCCAACACTTTTGCCTGCGATTTCGGACCCATCCCGGGCAGCTCAGCCAGTTTGCCCTTTTTAGCAGCAAGTTCAAGTCCCTCTACAGTTGTTATCTCAAGTTCTTCCCAGAACAGCTTGACTTTCTTGGGACCAAGATCAGGAATTTTGAGCATTTCTGCCAGGGATAGGGGGACTTCAGCGCTGAGCTTTTTGAGAAATCCCAGCTCGCCGGTGGTGAGCAGCTCATCAATTTTTTCTGCGAGCGCTTTGCCAACACCGGGAATCTCCTGCAGGGTCCCCTCTTTCCAGATATGTTTCACATCGCGTGAGAGGTTGAGCAGGTTGTCGGCAGCCTTGCGGTAGGCGATGATTTTATAGGCATTTTCACCTTTGATTTGTAACAAATCGGCGATCAGGGTGAAGGTGTTGGCTATTTCTTTATTGGTCATGGCGACTATTATATAGCAAAACAGGTGTCAAATTCGTTCTGACACCTGTGGAGTAAGCCATTTTTATGTAAAAAGATCAGTTGGCGCTCCAAAATTTCTTTCTCCTGGGGGGTACATCACTCCCAGCCAATCCCTGAGCAGGTCATCCAGCACAGGATAAAGTTTTTCCTCTGGGGGGCTCCACGGCTTTAGTAAATAATAATCCAGCCCAACTTGATTTATCGCAGACATCGCAGCCTCAGTGTCTGCGTAGGCGGTCAGCAGCACACGTTTTGCGGCGGGATAAACCATCCGTGCTTTTGCCAGGAATTCCACCCCAGACATTTGAGGCATTCGCTGGTCGATGACAAATAATGCAATCTGTTCACTTCTTTCTTGCAGGCTTTTAATATGCTCCATCGCGGCATTCCCTGAGTTCAACGAAAACACTCGAAAGAGCTCGCCATACCGTTTCCGCAAATCGAGCTCAATTACTTTCAGCACATTGGGATCATCATCAACCGAAATGATAAACGGTTTGTTCATAGTTTTATCTCCTTGCACAAATTAGTGCTGTTTTTCGATTTGTTTCTTGGAGAGAACTCCGAGAAATTA
>JBDLJU010000195.1:0-5856 GCA_039714215.1 Chloroflexota bacterium
AACGACGAAATGCTGACGCCTCTGACAGCAGGTAGCCGAGATTTCTCAAGGTCGTTTCCGGGTCGACGAAACCGCGTTCGGATGATTGGTCTTCTGAAACTATCAGCGCTGTGATTCCCTCTTCAACCACAGCAATATGTCCCCTGGCCTGCAGCCAACTTATCCCTAACCGCACGGCACCTTCTGTTTGGGCCAATGCCGCCGCCAGCCTCGCCAGGTTGAGCTCCCCGTCCTGCCTGGCAATCGCGTAGCGGCACATCCCTGCCAGCCGTTTGAGAAATTCAGCAGGATCATCCATTTGCGGGTCAACCGCAAACAGGAATATTTTATTGGGTTCAACCTGCTGGACAACTTCGTGCAGCACAGAATTGGATGGCGGGTTCGTCCAAATCACCAAACACTCAGCGGAATTCAACTGCTCTCTCCCAACACCGGAGATCTGCGCCTTATCGCCCCCCTCTACCCAAACCGCGGCATGCTTCTCTTCTGCAAGGATTTCTGCCAACCGGGCTTCAGAATCAGTCAGATCTCGGCAGTCAATCACTTCAATCCCCGATGAGAAATCATCGGGATCAGGCTCGGAAAGCTGATTGAAATCTCGCAGTTCTACCTGCAGCTGGCGCTCCCCCCGGAAGGCGGAAATCCTGGTTCTAAAAGCCAGCTCAAATTCTCCCTGCGGCAAATCCGCACTGGCGCTTCCCCACCAGAGCACCGACTGCTGTGCTCCTTTCTCGTCCTCAACCACCAGCTTACGGTGTTCGCCCATCTTTCCTAATTTGGAATGACTCACCAGCTTCAAATCTTCTGCCCTGAGGATCAAGGGCGGGTTACCCGGACCAAACGGCGCGAGACGTTCAAGCTCTTCCACCAGGGGAAAATCGATATCTTCCAAGCTAACGCTGAGATCAATCGCCAATTCCACCTCAGGTGGGACTGCTCCCAGCTGAGCTTCTACTTCGGCAGACAAGCGCCTGCGGAAGCGGTCCACTTTCTCTACCGCGAGCGACATACCGGCTGCCATGGGATGACCGCCGTAGCCATCCAGCAGGTCATCACAGGCAGCAATTGCCTGGCTGATATCACAGCCTGGCACTGAACGGGCAGATCCGCGCGCCTGCTGGCCGCCTGATTTGGTTAACAAGATGGCCGGTTTGTTGTAGCGCTCCACCAGCTTGTTGGCCACAATTCCCACCACCCCGGCTGGCCAGCGCTCGCCGACCAGCACCAGAGCAGCATGCGCGAGCAGTTCAGGGCTGCGTTCAAGCTGGCTCAGGGCTGCCTGGTATACCTGGCTGGTGAGTAATTTCCGTTGGGCATTCAAGCCCTCCAGCTGATTGGCGATCACCCTTGCCCGCCCCTCTCGCGTGGTGGTCAGGAATTCAACCATCAGGTTGGCATCCGCCAGACGGCCCAAAGCATTCATCCGCGGGGCGATGCTGAAACCGATATCCTCTTCGGAAAGGTACGTGGGGTGTATTTCTGCAATCTCAAATAATATCTGCAGGCCAAGCCGCTCCGAAGTGCGGAGCACATCCAGGCCGCGCTGCAGCAGATAGCGTGCATCGCCATGCAGCAATGCAACATCGGCGACAATCCCCAGGGCGGCTAAATCTAAAAATTGTGCAGTATTCCCGGATTGTTTAAACTCAGCATACAAAGCCTCAACCAGTTTGTATGCCACGCCCACGCCTGGCAGGCTGGATAAGGGATGCTCCGCTGGGACCATCTTGGAGTTGATCACCGCGTCTGCGGCAGGCAGCTCGGGGGGCAAATCGTGATGGTCGGTGATCACCACTGTAACCCCCCGCTCTTTGGCGAAATCGACCGCCTGATGGGCAGTGATGCCGGTATCGCAGGTCAGCAGCAGCTTGACCCCCTGATCCAGGAATGTTTCAAGATATGGGATGGTGATCCCGTGAGATTCGGGACCCCGCACCGGGATGTGAAAGACCCGATCAGCGCCGAGCTGCTCCAACCCTGAAACCAGCAGCGTTGTCGAGGTCTGGCCGTCGACATCGAAATCGCCCCACACCCCGATCCGCTCACCGTCTCGAATCGCGGCGCTGATCAATTCCACACTTTCCACCATCCCCGGCAGTTCTCCCGGAGGGCATGGTTGGTAAAGATCAGGGTCTAAAAACGCGCTTGCCGTGACAGGGTCGGTGATGCCGCGTTGGGTCAACAGCTGGGCGACCAACTCACTGCCGCCAACCACCGCTAACAGCTCGCTCGAAATTTCCACCGGATGCGGATTAACCCATTTCATCAGCTAGAACTCAATTTCCTCAATCTGTTCAAAGTCAAAATCAAAATCTTCACCAGGGGTGACCTCGAACTCATCCTCCCCCAGCTCACCAGCGGCTTCCCCGCGGTCACACAGTGACCGGTAGACGCAGAAGCGGCAGGGTTTGGCATCCCCGGCCAGAGGAAAATCATCAATTTCTCCCAATGCGCTTATCTCGGTGATTAAGCCTTGCAGGTAGCTTTCATCCGCCTGGAATTGCTCCTGGCTGTAGCTAAACACTTCTGGCTGTTCTGGCCGGCTGGCATACCAGTAGTGCATCTCAATATTTTTTGGGCCAATCGGGGCACCCGCCAGCCGCTGCCCTGCCTGAGCCAGCACGTAAGGATACACCCTGGTCTGCAGCCGCGCCGCCATCCGCTCCCTCGGAGCAGGCTTGCGCGATGTTTTCCAGTCAAAGATCTGGATCATCCCCCCCTCTTCAATGGCGATCAGGTCATATTTAGCGACCAGGCGCTTTCCATCCAATTCCGTTGAGAGCATCTGCTCAGAAAATAGCTGTTGAGATCGCTCCACCGGCATCGCCCCCAAAAAATCCTCCCACCACTGGGCCAGGTTGCCCCCTGCCGCTGATTGTGTCAGCCGCTCGGCGGGGATGCCCAAAATGAAGCGGTGCACCATTTGATGAAAATCCGCCCCCTGCTTCATCCACTGCTCATTGGCCAGGGCTGGTTCAGCTTCCAGGGCAGGCCAGGCCAGCCGCTGAATATTGCGGTAATAAAAACGGCGCCGGCAGTCCACAAAATCCTGCAGGCTCGCCTGACTGAATTGAAAATCACTCGGGATCGCCATAACCATGCTCCTTGGAAAATACCTGTAAGGCGATAAAAGGCAGCGCCGGCTTATTATTTCCCCGCTTACCGGTGTTCCAGGTGATCACCAGTTCCTGTTTGGCGCGGGTGATCCCAACAAACAGCAGGCGCAAACGCTCACGCACATAATCGATCCGTGATCTTTCGGAGGCCTTGCCCGCGTGGTAACCATCCTTTGGACCAATTCCCAATACCGCATCAAGCTGGGCCAGCGCCTCAGCCTGCAGGTTGAGATTGTCACGGATGAACCATTTCTCAGAAATATAGCTGTCGTACTCCTGCCCGGAGGGAAAATCATAGGCAGATGCCGACATCAAGTAGACCCGGTCCCATTCCAGGCCTTTGGCCTTATGCATCGTAGAAACCACCACCCTGCCCTTGTAATTATCCGGATCAAAGCCGAAGTCATCATCGCTGAAGCCCAGGAAGCGGCGTTCGTTTTTGGCAATCACCGCCAGCTCTTCGGTCATTTCGGGCAAGCGCCAATCGGCGTGGTCCCGGCTGGCCCCGGCAAGCAGCAGGGCCAGCTTGTGAGCAGTCGCCAGTTCAGCGGTATTGTCAAACAGGTCCTGCGCGAAAGTCAGCACCATCTGGTCGATCGGCAGCAAGACTGCTCCCTGCCAGCGGCGCACGATCACGCGGAACTGGTCGAGATGCTCAATAATTTCTTCGGCGACTTCTTCTCGCAAAAGCTGATCGAGCCAATCCCCCCCTGGCCGCGGCCAGAGGTAATCTTCAACGTGGGCAAGTTTCTTAATCAGATCACTGACAAACTTCAGGCGGGCAGAGAGCAGCTCATCCTCACGGTCCTCGCGCCGCCAGACCTGATAAACCTTTGCTAACCGTTTCGCAGATTTCGGGTCGGAGAGGTACTGCAGCAGGTTGGCGATTGCCCCGGCAGCCAGCCGGGTGCTGGAGCTGGAGCGCAGCAGGCTGTCGACTGCCTCCACCCCGCGGGCTTTCAGACGGTCGACCAATTGGAAGCCGCGCACATTGCGCGGCACCAGGACTGCGACTGTCTTGTCTGGGTTTTCCTCCAGCCATGCGGTCACCGAATCGGCCACGGCTTCAAGCTCTCCGTCTGGGGAGAAGTCCCGCTCGATCAATTTGATCTGTTCGGGATGGTTTTCAGGATTAGGCTGCGGGTCACCGGGCGGGGTCGCTAGAATATAAGGCGGCGCCAGGGCATCCGAAGCCTCCTGCTTGGGATGCTCCGTCATCGTCCAGTCGATTAAATAATTGGCCAGATCAATGATACTCTGGCTGGAGCGTCCCGAATTGGGCAGCTCACGTGGATACCTGGCTTCCGAGGCAATGAACTGCCGCAAATGGGCCGGGTCTGCGGTGGTGAATGTCTCAAAGATCGCCTGGTTGGGGTCACCGACCCGCACCCAGTTGCCCTCTGGCCCTGCCAAGGTCCGCAGAATATTTTCCTGCAGCATCGAGCTATCTTGAGCTTCGTCTTCAAGGATATAGGGCCAGCGTTCCCGCAGGCGGTTGAGGTAGCCGTCATCGACGGTCAGCGCCTGCAGCGCCAGGCGGATGAGATCGTCAAAATCGACCGCGCCGCGGTATCCCAAGGCATGCTGGTATTCCTGGTAAATCTGAGAGCCCATCTCTGCCAGAGGCAGCGGCGCCTGCAGTCGTTCAAGTTTGTCTTTCAAGGTCGCCGGGGTAAGCTGGCGGTCTTTGGCATAACGGATAAATGCCAGGCTGATCTCGCTGATCAGTTCGGGCAGCTTTTCGCGCTTGATCCAGTCCGCTTTCTTCTCATTTCCATCCAGGGCTTCACTGAGAAATCCATCCAGTGCGAAGGGGTTACCTTTCAACCAGGTTATAGAGACTTCTTTGCGAATCGATTCGGCGGCGCGCTCGTCGATGATCTGGAAGTCGTCCGCCAGACCGACCAGCCCGGGGCGCTCACGCACAATATCATGCGCCAGGCCGTGCAGGGTACGCACCCGGTAGCCGACCTGCGGCAGCAGGCCGCGCTGGGCAATGAACTCCCCGATCCGCTTGGAGAAGTTGTTGACCGCCGAATTGACCAGGGTGACCACCAAGACTTCCTGGTCTTGCTCTAAGAATCCATCAGCGATCAGGTTAGAAGCCAATACAGAGAGCGTCCAGGTCTTGCCGCTGCCGGGGACCGCCGCCACCCCCATCGTGCCGCCGCGGTAATCGAGTACTTCTGCCTGTTTGGGTCTCGGATTAAATGTGCTCATCTCACCCACCCGCCGTGATCTGCTGCAAAATGCGCTGGATTGACCTGATCAAATCACCCTCGCTCTCGTAGCCGGACTCGGATAAATCGCTTAAGCCTAAATAGACCTGCTTACGGCAGCGGCGCAGCAGACCTGCCAGCAGACGGTAAAGCGCTTCCCGGTTAACTTCAACTTCTTCTGCATCGGTCCAGTAGCGGCCTTCGGGCCAAGCGCGGTTGAGCACATAGGGATGGGTGACCGGCTGGTCGATGCGTGCCCCCCACCCTCGGCTGGAAATGTCCAACCAGAACTGGTAATCGACCGCCTGGTTGCGCATGATGTAAGTATATGCTGGCGCCAGCAGCACCGCTTCCTGGTCATCATCCCGCCAGCTGCGGATATACTGGGCGGCGATCACCCCTTCCTGGATCATCTGCAAATACTCCCTGCCAATCGACCCCTCGGGCGGCAGGATCTCGCCCGCCACCCAGCGGAAGTTCTGGATCGAATCGATCAGGTTGGCGGTGGTTTCACCCGCCGA
>JBDLJU010000196.1:0-5852 GCA_039714215.1 Chloroflexota bacterium
GAACTGAAAGCACAGCATGCGGACAGCGCTGCAAAAACTCAAGCGGGTTTGAAAGAGCAGCAGCGCATCCGCAGGCAGCTGAAAGCCGCGATGAAAGCGGGGCCTCTGACTGTGCCGGAGATCGCTCAAGCAGCTGATCTGCCCTCGGAATTGGTCTTGTGGCATGTCGTCGCCATGAAGAAGTATGACCTCGTAGAAGAGGTTGGCCAGTCGGGAGATTATTACCAATACGCCCTGGCGGGAAGAAAGGAGAGCGGAAAATGAGCGCTCTAGTAGACCCAAGACTTTTAGATGAAATTAAAGATTATGGTGTTGTTGAAATTGATGCCTGCTTTAATTGCGGTAACTGCACCGCGGCTTGTACCCTTACATCTGAAAATGATAATTTTCCGCGAAAAATTATTCGTTATGCCCAGCTCGGCTTAAAGGATAAGCTGGTTGGCAGTAAAGAATTGTGGCTGTGCTACAACTGCGGAGAGTGTTCAGAAACTTGTCCCCGCCAGGTTGAACCAGCTGCATTTATGATGGCCGCTCGTAACTATGCAATTTCCAACTTCGATTTCATCGGGTTGGGCAGGCTGCTGTCATCTAAACCGGTGCTTGGCACAATACTGCTGATCGTAATGAACTTTGTTTTCTTCATGTTCCTGTACACCAACCGTGGAGATATGCATACAGAAGAGTTAAAACTTTTTGAGTTTTTACCGTATGAATTCATTCATACTTTTGGGCTCGCCGCGATGGTTTTTGTCGGTCTGGCCGGTCTGGTAGTGGTGGTCAATATGGTGGTGCAGGTTTCAAAATCAGCCAACCTGAAAGCCACAAATTTCCTGGTGTTAGCTTCCAAAGAGTGGTGGCAGGCATTGTGGGAAGCGGTCGGTGTTCAGGCATTGGGCCAGAAAAGCTACCGTGACAACTGCGCAAATCTTCCCGATGCGCCTCCGTGGTACTTGAAAAAATGGTTTATCCATGCGGCAGCTTTTTGGGGGTTCTTGGGATTGCTGCTGGCAACCATCCTCGATTATGTTTTGGACATCGTTAATATCAAAGAAACCGGAGCCTTTATGCCTATCTTCCATCCAATCAGGTTGTTGGGGACCCTGGCCGGGTTATTGATGGTTTATGGGGTTTCAGTGCTGATGGCCCGGCGGATTGTGAAGCCTGATAAGGCGCATTCAAATTCAACATTTTCAGACTGGGCGTTTTTAGTCTTGCTCTGGGTCAGCGGCGTGACAGGCTTTGCCGTTGAGATCAGCTTGTATCTGCCCCAAGCGATGTGGGGCTATTGGCTGCTGTTGGTGCACGTGGCATTTTCTATCGAACTGATCTTGCTGCTGCCCTTCTCAAAATTTGCTCATGCAATTTTGCGTACAACAGCATTGTTTATCCATGCTTTTTCCCCGATCGCCGAATCAAAATTAGCAGAGACTGAAGCAGCTGCAGATTAAATTACCAACGTTAAAAAATAACAAGGAGACTTAAGAAAAATGACTGATGATGACCTGATTAAAATTGTGGTGGTTTGCAACCACGATGATGAGCATAGTGTGATGTCCGCCATGGTGATGGCCGCAGCGGTGGCTGCGACCGGAGACCAGGTGCTGATGTTTTTCCAACCTGGAGCCGCCAAGGTATTAGCAAAAGGCGAGTTAGAAAAATTTCAGGGATTAAAAGGCCAACCCGACCCCCTGGACTTGTTTGAATCCATCCAGGTGCTGGAAGGCCGAATTATTCTATGCGAGCTGGGCCTACCCATTTGGGATCTAGAAGAATCAGACCTGCGCGATGGGATCGAAATAATGATGGCCTCGACCTTCTTGTTTGAAGCAGAAGGCGCAGCGATGACATTTTCCTACTAAACAGTCAGACTTAATCAATCACAAGGAGAGAAGTATATGACTGATGTAACTGCTACAAAAACACTTGATGTCCGAGGGAAAATTTGTCCGTACCCTGATATGGATACGATGACAACCCTCAAAAAAATGGAGAAAGGCGAAGTCCTGGAAGTTTTGTTGGATTACCCCCTTTCCGTAGAACGAATTCCCAGAAACTTGAAGAAGCAAAAGCATAAGCTTCTCGAATCTGAGAAATTGGATGGTCCCGACCACCGCATGTTAATTGAGGCCTACGGCCTTAAATAATTCACTATCACCAAGGAGATATTGATGGACCCTGTATTAACTGGATTGATTGTTGGAATCGCGTTTGGTTTTGTACTGCAGCGCGGCCGTTTCTGCATGAACTCTGCATTCAGAGATGTTGTATTGCTCAAAGATTACACCCTGCTTAAATCAGTGGGCGCAGCTCTGCTGCTGCTCCTCGCCGGGTATGCGATCATGGATAGCACCGGAATGATTTCGTTGAATCCGAAACCCCTTACCTGGGGAGCGAACCTGCTGGGAAGCTTCATTTTTGGTGTTGGCATGGTGATTGCGGGCGGTTGTGCCAGCGGGATCACCTACCGTGTCGGAGAAGGCATGGTCGGGGCGATCACCGCGGTACTCGGCCTCTCTGTGGCGGGGTATTTAACTGCCGCTGGTTTTTTGGCTGATTTCAAAACCAATTTACAAACAGATACCAAAATTTTAACCGCGGATGGCGGCAATCTGACCCTTGCGAACGCCTTGGGAATCGACCATCTGGTTTTAGCGCTGATCATTTTTGCCGTCGCTGTCGTAATCTGGTTTGTCCTCGCCCGCAAGAATGGCGAGAGCGATGTTTGGGGCGCGACCGAAGGCACCCTCGTCGAAAAAATCTTTAAATCAGGCTGGGGTTGGCTGACCACCGGTTTGCTGATTGGTGTGGTTGGCTTGTTCGCCTTCCCGCTTTCGGCTGCCGCAGGGCGCAACTACCCGCTGGGAATTACCGCTGGCTGGATCGGGATTGTGAAGAAAGTTTTAGATTTCTCAAACCCGGATGTTGCCCTTGGCTGGTTATCCTGGGTAATCATCGGGATCATCCTTGGATCACTGATTGCGGCTTTGATCGCTGGTGAGTTCAAGTTCCGAGTTCCCAAAGTTGGCGTCTTGGTACAAACCTTCATCGGCGGTTGTTTGATGGGCTTCGGTGCTGTGACTTCTGGTGGCTGCAACATTGGGCACCTGTTGAGCGGCGTACCGCAGCTTTCATTGGGTTCCATCCTGGCAGGTCTTTCGATCATCGCTGGGGCCTGGCTGACAGCCTATCTGATGTTTGTCCGCCCGCAGAAAGGTTAAACTGTATTCAATATAAGGAGTAAAGTATGTCTGAAAAAATGGCTATTTTATGCAATGGCGACACCCCGGCAAATATCATGCCGACACTGATCTTCTCTGTCTCTGGTCTTTCGATTGATTCGGAAGTACATGTCTTTATCTGCCCTGCGGGAGCAAGGTGGATGCTGGCAGGTGAGCTGGAGAAACTAGGCACGCCAAAGGGATTACCAAACCCTGTGAAACTCTTCAACGATATCCTCGAGCTGGGTGGTGAGATTGTCTTATGCGAACTAGCCCTGGAGAATAAAGATATTGATCCCAAAGACCTGCGTGACCCGCGGATCAAAATCCAGAAAGCGCCGCCTTTCCTGATGGATGTTGAAGGCGCATCACAGACATACGTGTTCTAAGCTAGACAGTAGAACATGTTCCTTTTGTAAGCAGCGAGACCAGTTCCTGCGGATTGTGACCTTCTCTCACGATATGGCACCTCTCCCTTGCCATGGTGAAGATCTGGGAAAGTTGAGCAATCAGCAATCCAGGTAACATCCGCACGGAACTGGAGATCGTTTCTGCTTTAGTGACACCCCCTCTAAACCAAGGGCTTGAGTATCTGCTCAAGCCCCTGGTGTTTAAACCAGGTTCCTTCTTGTTTCATTAATAAATCATAAATCTCGCCCGATCTGCTTGACAACCACCCTGCCATAGTGATATAAACGATCAACTTTACCAACCGAATATGCCACACAAAGACTTTGACGAGGAAGAGTACGCGTTGAACCGGCGGTACAGAGAGCAAGGAATACTGAGATCCTTGCCCGCACGCCAGCGCCGAATGGTCCTCTGAGTTGCAGGGCGAACGACCCACATCTAGTAACCCGAGCCGGAAACGCCACCGTTACCACGGCGAGGAGTATAAGCAAGGATCAACTTGTCGTACTCTGCAATGAGTGAGGCTGGCTTTTTCACCCCCCGTCGCAGCACAGGCGGGTTTTTTGTTTAATCGGTGCAGGCCGCCAGCCTAACTGGGGTGGTACCGCGGACACTGATACAGCGTTCGTCCCCTTGACGAGGACGAACGCTGTTTTTTAATTCTACAGCCGAGGTCCTGAACGATACCAATTTTTTCAGGAGGCACCAGATGACACACCAGATCCACCCAGAACCACAAGACCCACCCCGGGGCTCAGCCCCCCAATCTGCTGAGCTGAGCATCATGGCCGTGCAGGAACTGCTCGGCCTGTTCAGCAACCACCAGACTCATGCCAAACGCACTCCGGCTGAGCCTGGTCAGCCCGCCACCGGTCTGCAGCATGCCCTGCAGGAAAAACCGCTCAGCTACCTATAAACCCCAGGAGAAAAAATCATGACCAGCGAACAAACCAAATTCAACCTGCACGAGAGTGACCTGCCCAGGCAGTGGTACAACATCGCCGCCGATTCACCTACACCGCCAACACCGGTGCTCAACCCGCAGACCAAAGAAGCAGTCACCCCCGATTTCCTCTCGGTACTCTTCCCGATGGATTTGATCATGCAGGAAATCAGCACAGACCGCTATATCGATATCCCCGAAGAAGTGCTCGAGATCTACAAGCTCTACCGTCCCACCCCGCTAATCCGTGCCCGCAGGCTGGAAAAAGCGCTCGGTACACCTGCCCATATTTACTTCAAACACGAGGGGGTTTCCCCCTCCGGCAGCCACAAGCCGAACACCGCCATCCCCCAGGCATACTACAACAAGGTCGGCGGCACGCAGGCGCTGACCACGGAAACCGGCGCCGGGCAGTGGGGCTCTGCTCTGTCGATGGCCTGCCACATGTTCGACCTGCCGCTCGAAGTCTACATGGTGAATGTCTCATATCAGCAAAAACCCTACCGGCGGGTGATGATGCAGACCTACGGCGCAGAGGTGTTCCCCAGCCCTTCCGACCGCACCCAGTACGGCCGCCAGCTGCTTGAGCAAGACCCCGACAGCCCCGGATCACTGGGGATTGCCATCTCTGAAGCCGTCGAGGCTGCTGCCGTATCCGGCGGGGAGAAGAAGTACAGCCTCGGCTCAGTGCTCAACCACGTACTCACCCACCAGAGCGTGATCGGTGAAGAGGCCTTGCTCCAGATGGAAAAAGCCGGCGAGTACCCCGATGTCGTCATCGGCTGTGTCGGCGGCGGATCCAACTTCGCCGGGATCGGCTACCCCTTCCTGCGGGAGAACCTGCGTAACGGGCAAACCACCCGGCTCCTCGCAGTAGAGCCGGATGCTACTCCGACCCTGACCAAAGGTGTATATGCCTTTGATTACGGCGATACGGCGATGATGGCACCGATCGTCAAGATGCACACCCTCGGGCACGGTTTTGTCCCCGCCCCGATCCACGCTGGCGGACTGCGCTACCACGGGATGGCTCCCAGCCTGTGCGCCCTGTTCGATGCCGGGTTGATTGAGGCGGTCTCCGTGCCGCAGCTAGCAACCTTTGAGGCCGCCGTGCTGTTTGCCCAGACGCAGGGAATCATCCCTGCCCCGGAGACCGCCCACGCAGTCCGCACCGCAATCGATGAGGCACTGGATGCCAAGGAAAAGGGCGAGGAACGCGTGATTGTCTTCAACCTCTCTGGGCACGGTCACTTCGACCTGGCTGCTTACCAGGCCTACTA
>JBDLJU010000197.1:0-5843 GCA_039714215.1 Chloroflexota bacterium
CTAGATAGTATTAAAATCATCACCAGCATATTAGATGCAGCTCCACAAGTTAAGTTACTAATTACATCCCGAGTGGTACCTGATGTTCCGGGAGAGCATATCATCCAGCTGGGAGGATTGGCATTACCACCAATCCATTCAACCGATGATGTCGAAAGTTACAGCTGTGTTGAATTATTTATAAGATCTGCTCGCAGGATTAAGTCCAAGTTTAATCTTGTACCCGCCAATCAATCCGCTGTTATTCAAATTTGTCACCTTGTCAACGGCATGCCATTGGCACTTTTACTTGCTGCTTCATGGGTCCAAATTTTGGATCCTGATGAAATTGCAGCGGAAATTTCTCGTGGCTTTGATTTCTTAGATACGGACACAAACAATCTCTCCCCAAGACACAGCAGCATGCGAGGCGTTTTGAATCATTCATGGCGCCTGCTATCAAAAAATGAACAGGAAATCATCAAAATGCTTTCTGTATTTCTGGGAGGCTTCTCGGCAAAGGCAGCTTACGAGATCGTAGGTGCATCCTTGCGCGATCTAAAAAACCTATCAGAAAAAACCTTTGTCCAGAGAATTGATGGCAAACGGTATCAAATCCATGAGCTTACCCGGCAATTTCTTAGCGAAAAGTTAACCGCCTCTCCAGCGCTCGAGATTGAAACACGAAATCTTCACAGCAGTTATTATTTTCAGGAATTAAAACGCTGGCAAATTGATTCGAAGGGATCAAGGCAGGTAGCAGCTTTAGAAAGAATACGCAGCGATATCGATAACGTGCGCAGCGGTTGGGATTGGACAGTTGAGCAGCAGCAAGTAGATCTTATAAATCAAGGTCTGGATGGAATGTGCAGCTATTATGCCTGGCTGGCGCAGTTTGCTGACGGCAAAGAGGTTTGCCAGCGTACTCTTGATCACACATCAACAATAAAATCTAAAACAGCCTTGCGAGTTTCAGCGCGACTGTTGGTCTGGAAGAGTAAATTTTGTGAAGCAATGAACCAGTTTGACCGGGTAATCCCGTTGGTTGTAGAAAGTTTTGAACTGTTGGAAAATCCCATTTTAAAGAACGAGAAGATGCGAACAGAAAAAGCTTTTCTTAAGACCTGGATGGGCGCTGTTGGTCGTGGAGAAAGAAAAATTGAGAGCATTGGCAACCCCAAGGATTTTCTGGATGAAAGTATTTCTGTTTACCGACAGCAAAATATGACGCATGATCTAGCCCTGGCGCTTCAATGTTTAGGCAATTATCTACAAATAGAGATGGAATACGACCAAGCTAAACAAGCCTTCGAGGAAAGCATTGCTCTGCATAAGGCCAATGGTAACGATTTGGGGGCTACCGATACATTATCTAATTTAGGCGATCTCAGTCGTTTGATGGGCAACCTGGAAGAGGCAGAAAAGAATTCGATAGATAGCGTGACCTACAGCAGATCGCTAAATCATCCGTTTCTCCTAGCCCATGCACTGCAGAATCTGGGCTGGAATCATTTATGGACAGGTAAATTTAGGGACGGAATTATTGCGCTGGAAGAGAGTCATGCAATTTTCAAAAATCTTGGAATTGATTATAGAATCGCATTCGTTTTTTTAACCCAGGCATTATGTCAAGTGGAATTAGGGCACTACGAAAAAGCAGAGAGGATGATTGAAAGCATTATCGATGAGCAAAAAGGCAGAAATCTATATATTTATGGTATGTGTTTGGGAACTCAGGGTATGAGTTTATTCGCAAAGGGTGAAACTGAAAATGCAGAGCACTTCCTAAAAGAATCTATGAAATGTTTTGAAAAAATAGATTTAGATGTAGAAAAGTTAATTTATCTCAGCATGTTGGGAATCCTAAATATTGATTCAGGTAACACCCAACCAGCACAAAATAAAATCCTTAAAGCACTCCAAATTGGTGAAAAAATTGGAGCCTACTACATTTTAGTGCACGCGATTCCTGCGGCAGCATTTTTGATTGCAGCTCAAGGAGATGTTGTCTTAGGGATTGAAATCTATGAGGCAGCGAAACAAAGAGTATTTGTTAAAAACTCATGCTGGTTTGAAGATACGATTGAGTGCAAAATCAATGTTTTAGCCAATGACCTGCCACCAAAGGTGGTGAAGGGTGCAAAAAGACGGGGGCGAGTGCGTGATGAAGGGGAAACGATAAAAGACCTGATCCATATCTTAGAAAGCAGCCTAGTTAAAGCATAATAACTGCACCCTGGATCAGTATGGATCCTTATCATTTTGAGTTTTCCTAGATGCAGGTCTTCAAAGATGCTAAAAACCGCCCAAGAAGAGAACTCTCTTGGGCGGTTTTTTTTCGGTGGGTAAGAAAAATGGCAATTATTGAATCACAGCCTACGCTATGCGGCTGCTCGCTTCTTGAATATAACAGGGAGCAGGGGCAGCGCGACCAGATTGAAGAGGGTCAGGATCACAAACGTCCAGCGGAAGCCCACAGCGGAACTATTGGCCAACCCACCTGCAAGCGCAAATCCGACACCCTGCCCAATGTTGGTAACTGCCATGAAAATTGAGAACATGGATGCTGCAATACGCGTGTCGGTATAACGCATGGCTAACGCAAAATAAACCGTTTGATAAGTACCATAGGCCAAGCCAAAGACAGCCACAATCGGCCAGGCAAAACCGGGGCTGGGAATCATCCCCACCACCAAAATGGCAACGAAAGAGAAGAATATTGCGATGCGGGTACTGGTTTGTTGACCAACACGGGAAATTAGACGACCGCCAAACAAGCCGCCAATAACCACGCCCAAACCCCAGAGTGTGGTAAATAGCCCGGCGGTTTGCAGCGAGATGCCAAATTCCGCTTCGAGAAACGGGTTAACATTTTGGTTTGCACCGGCAATGACCATAAAAAAGAGAAATCCAGCAACTGCCAGGGCGATGATGGATTTTTGCTTGAAGGCAGCAAAAGCGCTCCATTCAAAATCCCGGCTCTCCGATCGTTCTTCTTCACGTACGGATAACACTAAAGGGACAGGAATTAATGTAAGTACTGCCATCAGCCAGAAAACAGCTGTCCAAGAAACCTCTTGTGCTAACCAACCCAATACAGAAGCGGTCAATACGACCCCGGCTGCACGTCCCCCAACCATGAATCCTTGAATAGTGCCCTGTTCATCTTTCGGGGTGGTATCCAGTGCCAGACCATCGGTGCAGGTATCATATAAGGCCATGCCCATTTGCAAGGTAAAAGCAATTGCCACAAAACCCCAATAATATTGAGCCGGGTCAATAAAGGAAACCAGCACCAGGCAGATGGCCTGAATAACCAGGCCCAGCAAGATGTAGGGTTTTCGGTGCCCCATGCCAAACAGATTGACACGGTCGCTCAACATACCGAGAAATACTTTAATCACAAATGGGATCAGGGCGATGGCACCAAAGACACCAACATCGGCCATCGTCAGCCCGCGAGACAAAAAATATAGGGCATTCAAAGCTGTGAAATATGCAAAAACTGTGCCCTGTGAAAAATACAGGGAGCCGAACATGGTGTAGCGTGCGGTTTTGTTTTCTAGCATTTTTTCTCCTCGATGTATTCGTTCGACATGCGATTTCTTAGAAATCCATCCACCTTGAAAAGGCTAAACATTGTTCTTGGCCACAAAGGCAAAAACCAAGATAGTATGATTGGGTTGGCAAGGGATCATTCAGGATTTATATTTGCTCCAAAACCAGACGAACCAGCCGGACCAGTTTTTCACCGGCAACTTGTGCCATCGCCAGCACTTCTTCGTGGCTGTCGGTTGGCTGATCTGGTCCGCCGGTGGCAATGTTGGTGACAGCCGAAAAACCCAGGATGCGCATACCAGCGTGGTTGGCAGTCGTGGCTTCGGGAACCGTGGACATCCCTACGGCATCCCCACCGATAATGCGCAGGAAACGGCGCTCAGCCGGGGTTTCATAGGTCGGGCCAGACCAAGCTACGTAGACACCCTGCCGTAAGGTGATCTTTTCTTGATCGGCGATTTTCAAAGCCAATGCCCGCAGCTCTGGGGTATAGGTGTGAGTCATATCTGGGAAGCGGGGACCGATTTGATCCAGATTGGGGCCAATCAACGCGTTATTCCCCTGAGCATTAATGTGATCGGTGATCAGCATGACATCCCCCGGATCAAATTCTGGATTTAGTCCGCCGGCAGCATTGGTCACAATCAGAGTGCTGGCCCCAAGGGCGTGCATAACGCGCACGGGAAAGATGACCGCTGACATGGGGTGCCCTTCATAATAATGTAAGCGTCCCTGCATGATGACGACTTGTTTGCCTGCCAGCGTACCGACGACCAGCCTTCCGGCATGACCGGCAACAGTGGATTGGGCAAAGCCTGGAATTTCATGATACGGAAAGGCGGCATCCACCTGCACTTCATCGGCCAGGGCACCCAGACCAGAGCCGAGAATGATGGCAATTTGCGGCTTTATTTGAGTTTTGGCTTGAATGTAATCACGGGCAGCAAGTATGTTCTGATATTGGTCGCTCATATTTTTTCCTTTCGATGTTTTTTTCAGTTCATTATACCCTTTTGCGGCTCACATTTTCCTTGTCAGGAAAAGAGTCTGATGCAGTTTGCCCAGGTCACTTGTTTGGGGATGCCGTTCATCCCGCAATGGGCCCATTTCATCCAGCGCGTGGCAATGACTTATGGGATGTTGACCAGCTATACCTGTTTAGACCACACCCCCGTCCATTCCGGCAAGCGAGACCAACCGTTTTTTCGAATCTTGTCAGCCAATTCAGGTCCAAAGAAAAATTTTGTCTTTGCTACAGCTTCATCAACGTTTTTAAATTGATAATCTGTTTGGATGGTGCGGCGGGTGTAACCCCAGGTCTCCTCTAACCAGGCATAGTATTCAGCCAGTCTGGGCGAGGGGGGAGCAGGTTCCAATGCTCCAGTGGTCAGCGTTTCCATAATCATCAAATGGCCACCAGGTTTGGTCACGCGTGCCATTTCCGTTAATATTTTGCCAATTTGAATCATCCAATCACGTTCATACCAACCGCGTAAATGACCAATTGCCCACCCCACCGTTACTATATCGACAAAGTTATCTGGAAAGGGGAGCTCCCGGTTGTCACCATTGATCAACCCCCAGAAACCATTAACCTTTTGCCGCTGATATTTTTGTTCCAGCAGCATGGGCAAATTCAAATCCAGGGCGATGAGCTGGCTAACAATCTCATCGACAAGCAAGGGAATGCGGCCGGTGCCGCTGCCCAGATCGAGGAGCGCGGTGTTCTCCAGTGGGGCAATCTGTTGAAGCGCGGCCAACAAATTGCCATCCACATCTTCGGGCGTGATCATCTGGTGATATTCCTTAGCTCGGGCAGTGTATATTTTTCGGTAATTGTCCATGACTAATTTATCAATACCAAGAGAAAGGTCTCATCAGTCTGGCAGGTGGTACAAGCACCCTGATAATCCACACTTATAGCCAAATTATATCCCAGCCTGGCACATGTGAGCTGAATATCGATGTTGGATGACCTTTTAATCAATCGAGGACATCCAAGGTGCACCAAGAGCATGATGAACAATTTCAAAGCATCTGATGTTATTTTCTTCCACTCTCCTTAATTTATGTGTAAGAATTTTATTATATTTCTACACTTTCTATTGACTTTTGTCACATAGACATTATACAATAGATATATAGTAGGCATTAATCAAGGAATTTGGATCATGGCAGGCACTAAAGAATCAGGAAGAAGAGGCGGCAGGGGAAGGAGACGGCAGGGAATCATGGGTTTTTTACGCCCTGCTTTGCTGTTCATGTTAGCACGTGATCATGCACATGGATACTCTTTACTCGACGGA